>NZ_JANSJL010000124.1:11395-72992 GCF_047502745.1 Synechococcus sp. F70.1 | reverse complement strand
ATTCACAGCAGGGTCTGGAATATGCTCAACGGGCTTGACATTGCCTCGCCAGGCCACTCCCATAATTTGCATGGTCTGGTAAATCATCGTGTTCCAGCCCCTGTCTCTCAAGTAATTCAAACCTTCAGCCACATCCGGCGAGGCTAGATTATGAAACAGAATCAAGGCATCCTCAGCAGCATAGCGCTCTGCCACTTGAGCATCCTGCAAGGGGGCTGGTGAGTCATGATTCCCATCGATGAAAATCAGAGACCAGCGACGATCCTCTTGCTGGGCAATCTCCTCCACCTTCCCTGGGCTGTAGCCAGGGTAGAGATTGACATTAGAGCGAACTCCAGCCAAGCGGAGAGAATAGTTCACGCTCTCATGAGCTGTTGGATTTTCCAGAATAGGATCGATAGCATCGAGAATAACCCCGCCTGCTGCCAAGTGAGCAGTTGACCAACCTAACCAACACCCAATCTCCAAAGCGTTTTTTCCTTGTAGCTTAAGGGCAGTGTTATAAAGAATGTGGGCTTCATCTCGACTGACAAAGCCAATACCAGGCTGGCGTTGATCTGCGTACCAAAGATGTGGAACTTCTCTCCTCACATGAGGCCAAGGATGAGATTGTGGATCGATAGCAGCTAGAAAGGGAAAGCATGGGTCAAGGTTTACTCTTTTTTGATTTGCCGAGACGTAGTCGTATCTCTTGACGGAGGTAAGTTTCTCAATGGGGTAACTCAGGTATGTTTCAACTCTAAAACCCTCGGTTGTAGGTACAATGTGAGTTGGCTTTTCCTTAGTCTGGCCCGAAATATGTACAATGCCTAGAGGAGCGTGAGGTGAGGAAGGATCCACCCAAAGCCTCCTCCGAGGGTCCCATAGAAGTTCCTGGTAATTAGCTAGCCAGTTACAACTCAAGGGCAAGAGTTCAACTCTATCCAGACCTAAGTCCTTGTAAATAGCTACGTTTAAAGCAAATTGATCTGTGAGGATGTCAAGGCAGTTATAAATGGCTTGACTCAGTCTTCTGCTCCACGCTGACCAGTGAGGAGATCGCCCAGTCCCAGAAAACACACCGGCATTCAGCAAAGGCTCTATCTCTAAACCAGCAAAATCCGTGTAGTGAAAGTAGCGACTATATTGCAAAGCTATCCAAGCGTGTCTCAAGGATCTGGTGCTGTGTTTAGCAAATAACTCCGGGACTATTGCAAAGCCCTTTCTTTTTGCTCCCAAAGCAAGAAGATAAATTGCAGACCAATCTTGCACCCAAGCATCTGCATCAATCCAAATGTAAACTTCATAACCTGGAAAATATTCAGGCAAAAAAGGTCTGGAGACCAGCGCTTTGAGGTACCTAGGTTGTTTATCGGCATCAGGAACGTTGTAATTCCAATCTGGCTCTACGATATAGTCAACGTACTGACCTATCCATTGCAACTGCTCTGGCGTACACCCTACATCAAAAAATCCAATATCTACAGAGTTGCCCTGTGGCTTTTCTCGAATAGAGAGAATAGTTCCCTGAACCAATTCAAAAAACTTGCTATCGGCACCTGTAACGATGATAGTTGAGTTCATGACTTCTATCTCTCCTCTCTAATCTCCACCTGTAGCCACCCTGAGCACATCGATGGGCTCCAAACCCAACTCCTTGAGGGCTGCCCTGGCTTCCCGGAAAGGGAGCAGCTGCTCCACTCCCCACTCGGCCTGAGGATAAAAATACACCCAACTGGGAAACTTTCCTGACTACTGGTGGCGCTCAAAGTCTAATCCTATTCGGGTTCCCTTTCACTTGGCCTCACGGGACGCTTATTGCTCAGGAGATAGAACTTGCATGGCAGCTCTTTATCAAGAGTTCATACTTTACAGCAGTCCTGAAACCAACCAGAACCTCATCGAAAAGGGTATTCTTACTCGCATCTCCTACCCATCACAGTTACTGTCCTCGCTCTAGTTCACTGGTTTAGCCTAGAGCCCTTGCCTACTCTTGAGGGAGACTGGAGCAACTGAAATAAAAAAGCTCCCCACAGGGAGCCACGGAGTACATAAAGTAGAGATAGAAACTATTGACCTCCTTACCGTCCTGGCTGTCCTGGCTGTCCTTGCTGTGGCGGACCCTCAAAGACGTTGCAGCTCTTACCAACGAAGGTAGGTAAAGCCGTCACTACTGGTTCCTGCGCTCCCAGCCCAATGGTGCATTGAATTTTTTCACCACCCCTGGTGATGTATGGAGCACCGTTGGATGTTGTGTCCCACCTTAGTGCGTGAGGAGCAATCGAACGGTTACTAGCCACTGGTGTCTGGTAGTTGGGAGCCCTCCACGGATCGTTCATGTACTTGTCACTATTGGCTCCACCGTGCTTGATATTATCATAATTTTCAGGATAGACGCCGAAGTCGAGTCGGTAGACTTCAGAGGCACGGCCTACTTCAGTGAGAGCCGCTTGAGCTTCGGCTGTACGGGAGCGGCGCACTTGGTTTAAGAACTGCGGGATTGCCACTGCAGACAGCACACCCACAATTACAATCACCACCAACAGCTCAATCAGGGTGAAGCCCTTGGCTTTGGAGAGAATTTGCTGAGCTAGCTTGGCCCGAAACAGAGACTGACGAGACTTTGCGCTCATGGTACTCGATCCTTTGACAACCTAGAGAGTTAACCGTGCAGGTTACCTGCCGCTATTAACTTACCCCGCTGGCGGGCAGTTCATAACAGTCCCCTCCCACGGAGTGCAATTGCGGATCTCTGCTAGGGGCAGCCCAAAAACCGGTGGTCTAGCTGAGCTGGCTGCAGCGGGGCAAACTAGGACTAGTGATCTCCTTCCCACCCATGAACCCTACACTGCAAGCCCAGATCCTGGAAGCTAGGCAACTGCTTCAGCAGGCTCCCAATGCCTTTGCAGAGTGGCTGGTGGCTTTCTACCGAGAGCAAGACGCAAAGGGTTGGCGGGAGTTTTTGCGGGGCTTCTGTGACCTCCCCTCATCTTCATTGGCTGATGAGTCGGCTTCTCCCTCTGAGCCAGAGGCAATCACCCTATCGGCGCTGGAGCAGGCCCTGGTTGCCAACCGGCTGAACCTTGCCTACCAGCTCTACACACCTTTGGTAGAAGCAGGAATCCTGCCGGCGGAGAAGGTGGTAGAGGTGTTGCTATCCTTGGCAGAAAGCCTGGAAAAAAGCTCCACTGAAGATTCGCAGCAACAACGTTTCCAGGTTTGCCTGAAGCTGCGCGAGCTGGCTTTCGAGCTGGATCCATCCCGGCGGGATAACACCCAGGTTCTACTGTTGCGATCCCTGCAAGCTCAAGACGAGCTGGCCGTGGGCTTTTACGGGCAGGCTTTGGCGGAGCAATTGGCCAGTTTGGGAGAAGAGCGGACCCTAGACATTACCCAGGAGCCCCTCCTGACTCAACTTCTCACTCGGCTATGGGATGACGGCTACCTGGATTTGTTTTTTGAGGTGGCCACAGCTTTACAAGCTCGTCTTTTGGAGGACCAGAAATCCGGATTTGCTGCTTTGCTAGCCCAGCTGGCCAATGCGGTGGATCCCGAGCAGGCGAAGCGCTATGAAGGTTTGTGGACGATAGAGGACTTAATCGGTGACTTTTTTCAGAGGGCAGCCCGCGCCTTCTTCCAGAACTCTACCAGTGATGGCTATTCCATTTTAGGAGAAGCTCTCATCACGGCGGCCGAGAGCTCACAGGTGCAAGAGAACTTTACTCTTCGTCTATCCCTTCTATCAGAATCGCTGGAAAAGTTGATCCATGCTGCACAGCTGGAACGGGTAAACTTTGTTATCCAGAAAATTATAGACTTAATTTTATCGAGGGAAGCCGACTTAGGATCACTAAGAATTAACGATGAAAATCTACTCGAGAGTCTAACGATTGCTAAAGCCATTCTGTTTCGAGTTTGCTTTTGTTGGAGTTATCTAACTGACGATCGCTCTCTGATTCGTCATTACCAACAAATTGGTGGTAGAATCTTTAACGACTGCCTAAGCTTAATGGCTTCTCAGCGAGACTTTCTTTGGTCGGAATATTGGCAGAAGAATCAGCGAGACTACTGCGGATCTGGCAGAACTAAGCGAAAGCTGAGGGTAGGCTTTCTGGGTAACTGCTTTCAGCGACATTCGGTTGGCTTTCTCAGTGAGGCTACTCTCAGGAACCTATCTCGCGATCTTCTGGACGTTGTCTACTACTACTACCAGGGGTGGAAAAATGAAGATATGGCCAGTCATGACAATATGTATCAAAAGTTTCGCTCTCACGAAAATCTCCATTTTCGCTTTTTTCCAGGAGAAACCAAGCCGCCTCAAGTAGCTGCTCAAGCGCGTGAGGATCGCATCGATATCATGGTTTTTATGGACTCCCTTACCAGTCACGATGCCAGCATCGTAGCAGCTTTGCGGGCCGCTCCTATCCAAATTGGTTGGCTTGGCGGAGATGCTGTTGGTTTGCCGGAATTCGACTACTTCTTTGCCGATCTCCATATCCTTCCTGAGGAGGCCCAAGCTGACTACCATGAAAGAATTATTCGCTTGCCCAGCTACTGTGCTGTTGATCATCTGGACGTCTGTGCTGCCAACGAGGTAGACTTTAAGACTAGTCTGAGAATAGAGCCGAAAAATGTTGTTTTCCTAACCGCAGCTAGTGCTTACAAACGTACTCCCAAATGTATCGACGCTCACCTGCAAATCTTAAAGGCCGTTCCCAACGGAGTTTTGATTGTCAAAGGATCAGGAGAAATTGCTACGGTTATTAGACACTACCAGGAAAGAGCCAAAGAGCTGGGCGTTCTCGATCGCCTCCGATTTCTTGCTCAAGCCAGCAGTGTGGAAGAGCATCGTGGCCAACTAGCCTTAGTGGATCTCGTTCTGGATACCTTCCCCTACACAGGTGCAACCCACACCATGGAAGCTCTCTATATGGGTGTGCCAGTCCTTACCCTAGTGGGCAGGCATTACTATGGCCGAATGAGTTACAGCCTGCTGAAAAATGTTGGCCTCGAGGATTGCATCACCTGGTCGGTGGAGGAGTTTATTGAGCGTGGGATCCAGCTAGGCAATAATCCAGAACGCTTGGCTAAAGCTAAGCAAACTATTCGAGATTCATATCACAGATCAATAGTATGGGATCCAAAGCGGTTGGCTAAAGCCATGGAGAGAGTTTTCTTCGAGCTAGCTTATGAGCATCAACTTATTCAATCTATTCCTCCTCTAGAAGATTGCCAAGCTGAGCCCAAGCCCGCTGAGTCTATTCGTCTTCATATTGGAGGTAAGCAGCCTCATCCAGACTGGAAGATTCTAGATAGTCAGGTAGGAGACCATGTGGATTATGTTGGAAGCGCCATTGATCTCAGTCAATTTGAAGATAACTCTATAGAAGCCATCTACGCTCCCTATATTCTGCAGCGCTTTAACTACACACGTGAACTACCTACTGCTCTCAAAGAGTGGCACCGGGTTTTGCGCTTTGGGGGCCAGTTGATGATCAGTGTCCCAGATATGCCTACTCTCTGCCGTCTTTATCTGAAGGATGAAGTTTCTTTAGAGCAGAGGTTTCGCATTATGCGTATGATGTTTGGTGACCAAGTAGATGAGCAAAACTACCATAAAGTTGGCTTCTCGTGGGAATACTTATTTGCTTTACTTGCTCAGGTAGGTTTCAGGGTTATTCGAAAGGTGGACAGATTTGGGCTGTTCAATGATTGCAGCGATATGGTCTTTCTCGGGGAACCAGTTAGCCTAAATGTAGTTGCAACTAAGTAGGGGTGCAACTTCAGCAACCGGAATACGGTGTATTGAGCTGCTTGTCGATCTAAAAGCTTACTCAGGAGTTAGATTTGCAGTTTAACCCAAAGAGCGCAGGGACTCCATTAGCTGCTTGGGTGTCATCTGCTCGTAGGGTTCGAAGGGCTGGTGAATCCAAGGGTTATCGGGCAAATAGTCCACATAGTAATCCGGTTGATAGATGGAGGCTGCTTTGTACCAGAGTACACCGGTGCGGATTTCCTCGATGTAAAAGCCGTAGTGGTGCTTGAGCCAGTGGACAGAGCGCTTCAGGGTCATGCCGGAATCGACCAAGTCGTCCACCAACAACACGTGGCTGCCCAGGTTGGCGGTAGTCATGGCCAGATCCCGCGAGAAAATTAGCTGCCCTCGCTGGCGATTGCCAGGGCCGGAGTAGGAGGAAGCAGCAAGAATTGCTAGAGGGAGATCGAATAGGCGGGCTAGAGTGTCGCCAATACGCAGCCCGCCCTTGGCGATGCAGACAATTTGGTTAAACTCCCAGCCGCTTTCGTAAACCTTGACGGCCAGCTCTTCGATTTTGCGGTGGTAGTCGGCCCAGGTGATGGAAATCTCGTGCAAGGGATCCCTCTCCAGCTCTAACTATCTATATCGCATCTAGCCAGCCTGGAGATGGCAATCTAAGACTTTAGTTCAGAGGGATCACCTTTACCCAGTGGGAATAGGCGGGATCCCGGTTTTCCATGATGGCTGTGAGCTTCTGCCGCAGTTGCTCGGTAATGGGGCGGGACGACGGCAGGACGTACTGCTCGATCTGGCGGATGGGCGTGATCTTGGCGGCGGTGCCAGTGAGGAAGGCCTCGTCAGCGATGAACAGCTCTGACTTATCGACAGGGCGTTCTTGGGTGGGGATCCCTAGGTCGCGGGCCAAGGTGAGGATGCTGTCGCGGGTGATCCCTTCTAGGATGTCCTGGTCGAAGCTGGGGGTAATCAGCACGCCGTTGCGCACGATGAAGATGTTCATGCCCGAGGCTTCGCTCACTTTGCCCTGGGAGCTGATTAAGATAGCTTCGTCGAAGCCAGACTGTACTGCCTCGGTCTTGGCCAGGGAGGAGGTAATGTAGGCACCAGTGATCTTGCCCCGCAGCGGTAGGCTGCGATCCTCCTGGCGGGCCCATGAGCTGATGCGGCAACTTACCCCTTCCGGCGAGAGGTAGTCTCCCAATTCCAACCCGTACACGAAGAAGTCTTTCTCGATGTTGTGCAGCCGCGGTGAGATGCCCAGGTCCGAGGTATACACCAAGGGGCGGATGTAGAAAGAGGTGGAAGGGCGGTTTTTCCGGATCAGCTCCACAATGACCTGCTCGATCTTCTCCGCAGGCAAATCGAAGCAGAGTAGGCGAGCACTTTGGCTTAGCCGTCGGCAGTGGCGATCCAGGCGAAACACCAGCACTTGATCCGGATTTTGCGGATCGGGGATCCCGCGCAGGCCGCCAAACGCTGCCGTCCCGTAGTGCAGAGCATGGGTGGCAATGGAGATCTTCGCCTCGGCAAAGGGAACGATCTGGCCCTGAAAGTAGGCGTAGGGCAGAAAATCGGGCATGGTCGGCACCTACTGCAGCAGGAAAAGGGGTAGGAATATTATCGCCGATTGACGCAGCAGCGGGAGTCCGCCGTTCTCTAGCCCACCTGACGGGCGCCAGAGAATCAAGGGCCGGGGGCGCTCTAAGCTAGAATGCTGTCTATCCGTCTTGCTGCTCCCCTGATGGACGACCCTCCTTTAGGCTCGGCACCTAGCTCTAAGCTTACGTGGGGAGAGGCGTCTCTCAGTCTCCTCTGGATTATTGCCCTTCTCCTCATCAACGCTTTCTTTGTGGCGGTGGAGTTTTCCTTGGTTTCGGCGCGGCGCTCCCGCATGGTGCAGTTGGCCAGTGAGGGGAACCGCCAGGCAGCTCTTGTGCAAAAAGCCCAGGAACAACTGGAATATGCCCTCTCCACCACCCAGTTGGGCATTACCCTGGCCAGTGTGTTGTTGGGCTGGATCGGGGCTACCCAAGTGGCGCCGACGCTGTTCTTGGCTCTGAGGCAACTGCCCTGGTTGCAGGGTATGGATCCCGCTCTTGTGCAAGGTGGGTCGGGGGTAGTGGTATTTTCACTCCTCACCTATTTCCAGATCGTGTTGGGGGAGCTGCTCCCCAAGACTCTGGCCATTCTCTACTCGGAGCCAATTGCCCTAAAGCTGGCCTGGCTCAACCGACTGGTAAGCCGCTTTTTACATCCTTTTGTGGAGCTCCTGCGGTTTTCCTCCCGCTGCGTGCTGCGCCTTTTGGGCGTCCGCGTTCCGGAGGCTACTTCTTTTTACAGCACGATGACGGTGGAGGAGCTACAGCTGCTGATTGCCTCGTCGGTGGAGTCGAGCAACATCGAGGCGGAGGAGCGGGAGCTGTTGAGCAACATCTTTGAGTTTGGCGAGACAGTGGCCAGCGAGGTGATGATCCCGCGCACCAGCATCGACGCCGTGCCCGAAACCGCCACAGTCCAGGAGGTGCTGGCGGAGGTGGCCGAATCAGGGCATTCCCGCTACCCGGTCTACGGCGAGTCTTTGGACGACATCCGGGGGCTGATTCACGTCAAGGAGCTCATTGGCGAGCTGGCCAAGGGATCCTTGGATTTGCACAGCCCCATTGCTCCCTTCATTCGGGAGGTTCACTTTGAGCCGGAAAACAAGCTGATCGCAGAGCTCTTGCCGGAGATGCAGCGGCACCACTGGCCGATGGTGGTGCTAGTGGATGAGTTTGGCGGCACGGCGGGCCTGATTACCATTCAGGACTTGGTGGAGGAGATCGTCGGCAAGCTCTCCGATGGGCCGGATCCCAAAAGGAAGGAGCCGGACATCGAGGAGCTGGACGAAAACACTCTCCTTATCCAGGCCCAGTTGGACATCGAAGAGGTCAACGAGCGCTGCCACCTTAACCTCCCCTTGCATGAGGATTACCAAACGCTGGGAGGCTTTTTGATTTACCAGCTGCAGAAGATCCCGCGCGTAGGGGAAAGGTTTACCTACCAAGGCCTCGAGTTCCAGGTGGTGCGCATGGAGGGGCCGCGGGTGGATCGGGTGAAGGTTGTCCGCCATCGCCGCAACTCTCCCAGCCCCCTGCCAGCACTCCCCCCTGCCCAGACGGCGAAGCCTGGCAGTTGAGGAGCTAGGTTTTGACGACTTTGAGGGTCTGCAGCCGCACGTCTTCGGGGCCGTTGATGAAGCCGCCCGCCTCGTGCACCAGCAGCAGATAGTCCACTGCCTCTTGGGTTACCTCTTCGCCAGGCACCAAAATGGGGATCCCGGGCGGGTAGGGGGAAATGATTTCGGCACAGATGCGGCCCACAGCTTCTTGAAAAGGGATCCGCTCGATGGGGGCAAAAAAGGCCTGCCGCGGCGAGAGCCGTTGGGGCGGGAGGGGGGGGCGTTTCAATTCGGCCAGGCGCCGCAGTTTCTCGGCTATTGCCAGGGAAGGCGGGGATCCCTGGGCATACTTCGACAAAGCCGCAAAGCTCTCCACCAGCCGGTCGATATCCCGCTGGGTGTTGCCGAGGCTAACAATAAAGACCACGTTGTGCAGGGTGGACATCTCCGGCTGCACGTGGAAGTGCTCGTTGACCCAGTCGTGGGCGTCGAAGCCAAAGAGGCCCAGCCCCGACACCGTCACGGTCAAGCGGGTGCGGTCCAAATCGAAAAAGCCGGGAGTGGAGCCAATGCGCTCCGGGCCGAAGCAGAAGATGCCTGGGATGCGGTTGAGGCGGGCGCGGGCCTGATCCGCCAAAGCCAGGGCTTG
Source organism: Synechococcus sp. F70.1 (assembly GCF_047502745.1). Taxonomy (NCBI): domain Bacteria; kingdom Bacillati; phylum Cyanobacteriota; class Cyanophyceae; order Synechococcales; family Synechococcaceae; genus Synechococcus; species Synechococcus sp. F70.1. The sequence goes on along the minus strand of NZ_JANSJL010000124.1, from coordinate 63,431 downwards.
GCCCAGGAGAACTTCCCCTTCCAGGGCCATCTGCCGCCGCGCCACGTCCAGCGACATCATGAGCACGTAGTTAGGGCTGGTGGACTGCAGCAGCTGCAGGATGTTGCGGACTCGGTTGGGATCGACTCGGGATCCCTTGAGGTGCAGCATCGACGCCTGGGTCATGCCGGAGATGACTTTATGGGTGGACTGCACCACCAGGTCAGCCCCGGCTTCCAAGGCGGAGAGGGGCAGTTCTGGGTGAAAGCCAAAGTGGGGCCCGTGGGCTTCGTCCACTAGCAGAGGCAGGTTGTGGGCATGGGCAATGGCTGCCAGCGCTTCTAAGTCGCAGCAAACCCCGTAGTAGGTGGGGCTGACCACCAACACGCCCTTGGCGTCGGGGTGCTGGGCCAGCGCTTGCTCCAGGCTGGCAGGGGTGATGCCGTGGGCAATGCCCAGCTCCAAGTCAAAATCTGGCTCAATGTAGACGGGCACGGCCCCAGAGAGGATCACGCCGGCGATGGCCGACTTGTGACAGTTGCGCGGTAGTAGGATCTTGTCCCCTGGGTCGCACACCGCCATCACCAGGGTTTCTACGCCACAGGTGGAACCGTTGACCAAAAACCAACTGCGATCGGCGCCGTAGGCCGCTGCGGCTAGCTCCTGGGCCTCTCGGATCACGCCGTCGGGATCGTGGAGGTTGTCCACCTCTGGCAGCTCCGTCAGATCCGCTCGGAAGACGTTTTCTCCCAAAAACTCCCGCAAATCGGTGGCGATCCCCCGTCCCTGCTTGTGGCCTGGCGTGTGAAAAGGAGCCTTATCCAAGCTGCAATAGTGGCGGATGGCCTCAAATAGAGGTGCTCGCTCCTGGGCTTTGCGATCCAGCGAGCGCAAGCAACGAGAGGTTTTGGACAGATTGGACAGAACCACAGACCACTCCTCAACACACCAGGTGGGCATTTTGTGATTATCCATCCCAATGGAGGCTAAGTCCACCGCTGGCGCTTTTCCTGCTAGCCTGGGTTTTCAGGTGGCCTTTTTTCCTCTCCTGTATGTTTGAAAAACTGCCCTTCCCCCTGAGCACTCTCGTGTTGCTGGCCGGCGTTGCCGCCACGGCTTGGGGCTTTGCCCACTACAACGATCCCACCCTCAATCTCATCGGCCTGTTTGCCGGGATCCCTTTGCTGTTGGGAGGGATAACCATGAAGGTAGTGGAACTCAAGCCGGTACCTGCCCTGGCCGCCCCTTCTCTCGAGGTGATCCAAGCCCGCGCCCAGCAGGCCACGGAAATTCAAAAGCAAGTCCGCGCCGATATCACCAAATATAGCTACGGGGCTAATGCCCACCTGGAAGATGCCCTGGAGTTTCTGGGTCTGCGCGGCCCTCTGGAAGCAGATCTGCCCAAGGTGAGAGGGTACAGAGAAGAGCTGCGAGATGGCCGGTATACCTTGGTGCTTCTGTTCGATTCCCCCAAGGTTCCCTTTCAACAATGGCAGGAAAGCTACCAGAAAAAAATGCAAGGCTTCTTTGGCCGAGATGTGGAGGTGCAACTGGGGCAGCCCCAAGAAAATCAGGTGGAATTGGCGCTTGTTGCCCGAGGTGGATCCCAGGCCACTTGAAGAAGCCATTAGCTGCTGAATGCAACTCAAAGGATCCCGAAGCTAATGCAGCCAGTAACTCAGGACTGTCGAGAGTTAACTCATGAGGGGTGTGGGGAGCTATGGGTCCTGCGCTGTGCCTGTAGTATCAGTGTTGGGAGGATGTCACGAAACTTGGCAGTTCGGCATAACCCTATTTTGCGGATTGGGAATTTTACGGATTGGGAGGAAGACCAAAAGCAACATTATCATCCATAATGTAGGGCGTTAGCATGAAGACCACCTCATTGCGCTCGTTATCCACACTCTGAGAGCGGAACAAAGCACCCAAAAGAGGCAAGTCGCCTAGGAAAGGCACTTTTTGAACCTCAACGATGTCCCTGTCTTGAATGAGGCCAGCAATAATAAAGGTTTGCCCATCTCTTAACCTGAGCTGAGATGCTTCCAGCCGCCTTCTGTCGATGTTAAAAAGTTGAATGCCTGCGAAGTCTCCACCTTCCAATACTTGAATGGGTACAGGAATAGAAATTTCCGGCTGAATGGTCAGGGTGACAAACCCATTGTCATCTATCCTAACTTCTGAGACGTTAAGGATAACCCCGGCATCCTCCCGCTGAAGGCGCTGAGTAGTCTTTTCCTGTTCTCCCTGACGCTCGGTGATAGTTTCGACATTAGTAGGAACGCTGATTGCAATTCTAATTTGGCTGGATCCGCCATCTGCCACCACAACTTTGGGGTCAGTTAGAATTTTTCCAGTTCCATTTTGTATTGCAGACTGCACTCTTAGAGCCAAAGACTGCTGCAGCCGGTTGAGAGTGTTAAATATTCCCGTGATGGATCCTGATGGGTCTTCAGGGCCGATAGAGCTTACCGAGGATCCCTCAGGTTGATTGAGCGGTTGACCACCAAACTTGGCGTCTCCCAAGGTTCCAAGGGCAAAGTTGCCAGATGCCCCTCCCAAGTTAACTGATAAGCTTTCGTTTTTGTCCAAGCGAATATCAACGGCTCTAACGGAAATCAGAACCTGTCGCCGACGCACATCCAATTGGGCAATCTGAGCAGCTACAATATCCTGCTGTTGTGGCGTGCCAACCACAGTAATAGAGTTGGTGCGTGGATCCTCAAAAAATTGAGCACCTGGTGCAACGGCGTCTAGAACTCCTTTGAGCCGCTCCACCAACTCCTTGGTAGCGACTGCCTGATTCAAGCGGTAGTTCCGCACCAGAACCCCTGCCACTCCTGGCAACGTTTTTCCAATGAATACAGTCTGACCCCGGCGCTGAGCCTGCAACTGTTTCAGCCGCAAGATATAGTTGAATGTCTCCTGCAAGGGCGAGTCTTGCACATCCAGAGAGATGGTTAAATCGGGCGGGACATCGTTGAGCACTACATTCAGTCCTGCTCGCCGCGCCAGCAGGCTCAACACATCGCCTACGGGAGCATCCTTTAGGGTCAAGCTAATCTTGGCTGTGGATCCAAGGTCAATCGGAGGAGGATCAGGCAAGATGGTGCCGATGGCAATATCTCCAGCAGGAGGGGCCACAGCTCTCCCCTGGAAGGGGGATCCAGTGGGCAAGCCTCCTGGCGGCAATTGCGGTTGGTTAAGCTGGCCCACGGAGGGCACCTGAGAAATGACCGGCCTAGGAGAAGCTGGCTGAGGAGTAGGAGCTGTCTGAGCTGGCGGGGAAGAGGGGGAGTTTTGGGCAAGAGGCTGAGGAGTAGCAGCTGCCACGCGGGGAGAAGGAGAGTTTTGAGCAGCCGGAGAAGAGGCAGGGGTTGCCGGTGGGGCACCAGGCTGAGCTCGAGTTGGCGAGGCTGGTTGATTGGGCACTACTTCTTGGCTGGGCGCTGCAGCTACAGGAGCTGGCAGGGCAGAGGGCAAGCCCTCAAACTCGAAGACCAACTGCGTTGGGCTACGCTGGGCCAGCAAGCCTTGGGGAGCTGCCGCAACGCCGGCAATTTCTACCCGCACGCTGTCACTACCTATTTGCTTGGCTTCGATGAAGCGCACTCCCGGCAGGGGAGAATCCTGACGATAGCGGCCTTGACCTCTATCCAGTTGGGCATTGGCGATATCCCCAATCCAAGACCGGCCCTGTTGGGTAAAGAACACCTGCGGACGGGCGCCCCCCGTGGTTTGGATCTCCAGTCTCATGCGGTTGCCGTGGGGCACTAGCCGAATATCGGTGATACGGCTGAGGCTTTGCGGATGGGTGGAGGTCAATTGTTGGGCAGCAGCCTCATCAGGCCGGCTTTCTACGGCCAACAGGGGCAGAGAAAGGATCAAGCTCAATGCCCATCCCCAAGCAACTCGACGGCTCATTATCCTCACACCTCACGCCCTTGTCCAAGCGTGTTCCTGCTTGAACTTCAGCACAGGTCTAGGCCGTGCTTCCCTAATCAAAGCCGAAATTTTGGCTTTTGCCACTACCTGTAGAGGCTTTTTTCTCCAATCTTCCCTACAGTCACACTAGATAGATGTCCCTCACCTCTGGGTTGCCCCTTGCGACAGAGCTCGCTGTCAGCCACCAGAGCCTAAGCAGGGTTCAGGCTGACCTATTGACCGGGTGCTGGCTGCTCTGGTTCAGATTGAGTAGGGGCGGGCTGTTCTGGTGCAGGGGAGGGTTGTCCTTCGGGCGCAGGGGCAGTACCCAAGGGAATGTCTTTGTTGTAGTAATAGGCGGTCAAGTCGAAGGCGACGTTCAGCTCCCCCCTCCCTTGAACGGGATTGAGGGAGAGGTTGCCCACGCGGAACAGAGCCCGAAAACGCTCGATGTCTCTCATGAGGTTGATAATGTCGGCGTAGGGACCCTGCACTGTGACGCGCGTGGTCTGCACCTGGATGGCTGGAGCAATGATTGCGGGCACTTCGGGGTTGTCCGAAGAAGCTGGCGCCAGAGGAGAAGGTCTGAAACTGAGCAACTGACTGTTAGGTTGCCCCTGCACCAGGCGGTTGAGATCGATCAGGTGAGTGTCGGCATTTTCAGGAGTAGCAAACAAAGCGCTGAGCTGTTGCTGCTGCCCGCGAGCCCTCTCGATCTGGTTGGGCAGATCCTGCAAGCTGGCAATCTGGCCCTGCACCTCCTGCAACTGGCTGGTTTTTTGGGCCACCTCTCTTTCCAAGGCTTGCACTTCTTCGATCAGGGGACGGAGTTGGGTGAAGGCCAGAAAGCCCGCCATGCCCACACCCAAGATTCCAATCAGAAGTCCAATGCGAATGGGAGTTAGCTCGACACCCAGCAGTACCGGCGGCCCTGCTGGAGGTGCCATCAGTTGTTCATCGTGAAAACTTTCCAGCGAGCCAGTCATCAGTTCGCCTCCGCTTGACGCAAGGTACGGATCTTTTCAACTAGGCCTATTGCTCCCCGCTGTTCCAGCTCACGGGTAAACTCTGGGTCGGGATCCCCGATAGTCCGAACAGTAACTGTTATGCTGTAAGCAACGCTGGCTTCAGTTTCAGGTGTGCCCTCCGCTCGAGAGGCACTGTTGAGAACGGCGCTGGTTACGAAGTTGGAATCCAGCAAGGTGAGCAAAAAGTCGTTCACCAAGGGAAAATCCAGCGCCTCTCCTTGTATGTTTACGGTGTCCCCAGAAGCGCTGATGTTGGTTATCCACACCCCTTGGCCAGGGATCCGGCGCCGCACTTCCTCCAAAATGGCTGACCAGGGCTGGATGGATCCCAGGAAAGATCGGAAGCCCTCCGTCTGGGTGCGAATGGTTTGTAATTCTTGGCTGAGGCCCTGGAGTCGGGTTAACTCGGCATTGGCTGTGCTGAGTTCCCCTTCGAGGCGGGTTCGCTCTGCCCTTAGGGCATCTCTTTGGCGCAAGAAGTGGGCCTGGAAGTACAAAAAACCCCCCATGGCCACGGCAGCCGCAGCAAACCCCAGGCCAAGGGCCAGGGCCCAGCTCCCCGCTCCTGCGGCAGTGGGTGGGGCAGCTATTGCCTCTGCCCCTGTCTGGACGGAGGCGGGAACTTCCGGTCTTTCTTTAAGAAAGTTGATCTCTGGGGTGTACATCTGTCGCCTCGCTTAGGTATTGCAGGTCATCCCTTGCCGGCTTCCCGCATGGCCAGACCCAAAGCTACTCCCATCGCCGGGCGCTCCTCTAGAGGCACCTCGATGGCATCCGGCACAAGGATGTTGCCAAAAGGATCCGCCAGCTCTACAGCCATGCCCAACGACTGAGATAGGAAAGCATCCACCTGGCCGATAGTGGCCCCGGAGCCGGCCAGAAAGACCTTCACCACGGGGAAGTTGCTTTCCGTGCTCGTGAAGAAGTCAATGGAGCGCTTCAGCTCATCGGCCAAGTCGGTAACAACACGCGCCACTGCGGCCACGCCTGGGTTGCTGGAAACCGCCTGCCCACCGCCAAGCAAAACCTCGTTGGGGTTGAGCAGGGGTAACCTCAGAGTTCGCAACAGCTCGCCAGTGCGACTGAAGGGCAAACTGAGAGACTGGGTCAGCACCTGCCGCATGTGGACAGTGCCGATGTTAACCGTGCGGGTAAATTGGGGGATGCCGTTGACCAAGATGCTGATCTCGCTGCTGTCGTAGCCGATGGAGCTGAGCAACACTGCCTCTTGAGGGCTGTACTGGAGGAGCTGGTCGCGGATGGTGCGAATGAGGGAGAAGCTGGCCAGCTCCACACAGCGCGCTTTCAAGTTGGCTGCTTGCAGCACCGCCAGGTAGTTGTCCACCACCTCCTTGGGGATTGCCACCAGCAGCACCTCGATGCGCTCAATGCCATCCTGGGAAAGGTCAAGGCCCAGGGGTTGGTAGTCCACATCCGCCTGATCCCGCGGGTAGGGGATGTAGAGTTCCGCCTCCTGCTCCAAAACCACCCGCCGCAGTTCATCGGCAGGCAGATCAGCCGGTAGGCGAAGGAGGCGAACAATGGCCTCCCGCGCCGGCACCGCGGTTGCCACCGGCAAGTTGGTGGGCACCTTGTACTCGCTGAGCAAGTTAGCCAAGCTCAGGCCAACGGTGTTGGGATCGAGGATGCGCCCCTCGGCCATCGCCCCCTCGGGCATTGCCACGCTGCGGTAGTGAGCCAGCCGATAGCGGCCACTACCCTGCTTTTTGAGTTGGGCAACGGCGATGCGCTCGGGGTTAATCTCCACCCCAAGCATGGTTTGGGCTTTGAAACCGCCGAAGAAGTCGAACACGCTGGGAAACCCCACCCTCTGCGCCACTGCTAGACGCATACTACCCAATCTGTTGGGGGGTTACCACCACTCGTAGTTGACTGCTGGCAAAGATTTGTGATAGCAGACCCTCCCTTCAACCCCTTCTAAGCAGGCGAGGCCTGCCCGTGACTACACCTGAGGTGGGAAAGGCAGAACTGGCGGCTAGAATCGTAGTCTGTAATTGCCCCTTTTGGGAATGAGAACTTGTGAATTTGACCTAGCCATCCCAGCGCCGGCCCGCCTGTACCGGGGCAGGGGCATTCTGGGGACTGTACCTCTGACGGTTCTGGGATCCCGGGTGTTGGTCATTGGGGGGGAGCGATCCCTGGCCGTGGCAGAGCTGCCCCTGAAGCGCAATTTTGCTCGGGATCCCGCCGTCCAGGTTTACTGGACTACCTACGGGGTTGACTGCAGTGAGTCGGAGCTGGCTCGCCTGCAGGCACTGGCCACAGCAGAATCGGTAACCGGCATTTTGGGGGTAGGAGGCGGCAAGGCGCTGGACACGGCCAAGCTGGTGGCCCATCGTTTGAGGATCCCAGTGGTAACGGTGCCCACCTCTGCCGCCACCTGTGCTGCCTGGAGTGCCCTGTCCAACATCTACTCCGATGCAGGCGCCTTTCAGCGGGATGTGGCCTTGGATCAAGCTCCCGCTGCCCTGATCCTGGACTATGAGCTCATTCTGCAAGCCCCAGCGCGCACGCTAGTGGCCGGGATCGGAGACGCCTTGGCCAAGTGGTACGAGTCTTCTGTAAGCAGTGGCAACTCGGAAGATGCCTTGGTGATTGCTGCTGTGCAACAAGCCCGTGTCCTGCGGGATCTGCTGTTCCAGCAATCCTTGGCGGCCTTGAGGGAGCCGGGCGGAACTGCTTGGAAGCAAGTGGTGGATGCCTGCATTTGCCTAGCGGGGATCGTCGGCGGCTTGGGAGGGGCTAAATGTCGCACCGTGGCCGCCCACGCTGTCCACAATGGCCTTACTCATCTGAGGGGGCACCGGGCCACCCTGCACGGGGAGAAAGTGGCTTTTGGCATCTTGGCCCAGCTCCGCCTGGAGGAGATCTTGCAGGGAAGCCAGTTGGCGCTAGCGGCCCGCACTCAGTTGCTGGAGTTCTACCGCCAGGTGGGACTGCCCCTGAACCTGCGGGATCTGCACCTAGGCCACCTGGGATCTGCCGAGCTGCTGCACGCTGCCCAAGTGGCCTGCCAGCCGGGATCGGATATCCACCACCTGCCCTTCCCTGTTAGCCCCGAAGCCCTGCTGGTGGCCCTCACCACCACTGACGTGACCAGCTCCAGCCCCGTCCTGCCACGGGTGTAAGTCATTGTCCTTGGCAGACTCCCCTACTACGGGCTTGGCGGGCCTCGCTGTATGCCGCGGAGGTGACGCCTGCTAAAATCAGGGTTCCGCCTACCCAAGTCCACCCATCCGGGATCTCGGCAAACACCCAGAACCCGAGCAGGCTAGCCCAGAGGAGGCGGGAGAAATCCAAAGGCAGGAGCATCGTTACGTCGGCTAGCTTGTAGGCTTGGGCAAGGGCCACCTGGCCAAGGCTGCCCAACAGTCCCATCGCCACCATCCACAGCCACTGCTCCGGCGAAGGCCAGGTCCAAACCCAAACGGCAGCCAAGAAGGAAAGGGGAGTCTGCAACAGGCCCATGTAGGCAGTGATCGTGAGGCTGGACTCGGTGCGGGCGAGGATCTTAAGCACGATGATCACCCAGCCAAAAAGAAGCGCCGCCGCTAAGGCTAGCCCTGTGCCCAAAGAGAATTCGCGAAAGCCCGGCCTCAGCATCACCAAAGTCCCGACAACTCCTAAGCCCAAACCCAGCCAGCGCGAGGGGCGCATCTGTTCTCCCAGCAGCCAAACCGCCATCATGCCAGCAAACAAAAGCTGGACAAAGCTCAGGGCCGTGGCTTCTGCCAAAGGCAACAGGCTGGCCGCCCAGAAGGAAAGCAGCATTCCCAGGGTGCTAATTGCCGAGCGCAGGAGGTAAAAGCTCATCTTGGCAGTGTGCAGAGAGTGGATCCCTGCTCGCAAAAGCAGCGGTACCAGGGCAAGAAACCCGAAGAGGTTGCGCAAAAACACAATCTCAAAAGGGTGCAGGGCAGGAGTGTTGAGCCGGATGATTACCCCCAAGCAGGCAAAGCAAAAGGTGGCTAGCAGCTTTAGGGCAACTCCCTGCCAAGCCCTCTGGTTTCTTTGCTCAGCAAGGCGGCTCCCTTGATGGCTGTACCTCCTCCCTGGAGTCACAGCTCACACCCAAATGGTCTAGGTACAGAGTTTTCGGCCTCAAACTCTCAGCTCAGCCAGACTTTCGGGGATCCAGCCTGCGCTCCTAGGCACCCTCTGCTGTCTACCAGACTGCTCCAAGGGGCAGGGCAAAACGGGACCCCTAGCTTTTCTTGAGAATCTCCTTGAGGTAGCCAATGACCGTTTCCGGCTTGAGGTGAACCATACAGGGGTGGCCTTCCACTAGGCAGGCTTCGTTTTTGAACTTGTTTTCTGCGCAGACCCGACATTTATAGGGAGTCTGGGTAACGTAAACATGGGGCAAGCGAGGTGCCCACAGTCGCACGGGGCTAGCTCCATCGCCGTCGGCATCGTTGCCAAATAGAGCAATGGTGGGACAGCCTACAGCTGCCGCAATGTGCATTGGCCCCGCATCCACGGAGATACAGACCCGCGCCCGCTTCAGGGCCCCCGCCAGCTCGAGGAGGGTGGTTTTGCCCCGCAAGTCAATCATCTCCGTTTCAGCCAGCAGTTGCTCCTCGCCGTCGCCGTGGTAGAGGGATCGCTGTAGCTCGGGGGCGCTACCTACTAGCCCCACCCGCAAGCCCTGGCCCTGGCACCACTGGATTACCTGGCGCCAGTATTCAAGCGGCCACATCTTGGCGCGGCGGGTGGTGGTGATGTGCACGAGGACCTCCGGCACCGGAAAATCGGGATCCCGGCTGGGGAGCTCTAGGCGGAAGAAATCCGTCTCTACATAGGCCAGGCGGCAGAAGATCTCGGCAATGTAGTTGCTGGTGAGGATATCTCTGTAGCGCTGCAAAAACTCCAGGCTGTTCCAGTCGTCGTCCTGGAGCATGCGCTGCACCGGGTCAGAGCCGGGATCCAACTTGCGGCGAAAATCCAAGGTCAGGCCAGCCCCGGCAATGTACTGGGGTCGCAGGGCCGTTACCGCTACCAGGTTGAGCTCGCTAAACTCGTCGCAATTGATGGCCAGATCGTAGGGACCAGCTTGAGCCACGCGATCCCGCACAGCGGCCGCTAGGGCCTCGAGGTAATCGGGGCGGCGGCTATAGAGGGGGAAACTGAAGTCGATGTAGGGGCAGTGGAGCTCAAAGTCGCGGGTAATTTCGCTGCCAAAAAAATCCAGCACACAGCCGGGGTATTTTTCCTTGAGGCCACGCAAGAGGGGGATGGTGACCACAAAGTTGCCCACCTTGCTGGAAGAAAATACCGCTAGATGTGGCCGTTCCCGCAGGGGTTGGTTGGCAAACCGTTGCATAAGGCTATGCCGTCTGGGTCGGTGGTGTAGAGCCCTCTCGCTAGGCTAGCATCCCCAGGTCAGCCTTCCAGCCAAGTCCTTGGGGAGGGGCTATACCTAGGGCAAGCTGGCTTGGCTGCCATCCCAGATGACCACCACGGCAAAGCGATCCAGAAAGCCATCGGCGGCGTTCATCCGGCGCAAGTTGAAGGCATCTTCGGCAGAGATCACCAGGTCATAGCCCAGGGTGCGCAGGGCGCGGATGCGGTGGGGCCGCTCCCCAATGCGGTTGACTAACAAGCGGGCCTGCTCTTCCGAGGTGGCGTAGGCGGCTGTGCCCTCGCTGCCCACAAAGGCGGCGTTGAGATCCTGGCCAAGGTTGATGGGCGGGTAAACAGGGTTGCCATCGGGATCCAAAAGGCGCATCGACTGGCTGGGCAGAAAGTCCAGGCCGCGGGCATCGACCAGCAGCCCTGTTACCTGGGACTGGGGCCGCTGGGATCCCGCCTCCAGGCCAGTTCCACCCCCTGACCCTTGGCCTGTGCCCACCCCTGAGCCAGGACTGGAGCCGCGCACCCCGCTCTGGCCGCTGCCAGGCCCGATTACTCCCCCTTGCCCAGACCCCAAGCCACCGCCGCCGGCGCTCATGTCCAACTGGCGCAACAAGTCCAAATCGAAAATCGGCCCTTCTGATCCTGCGTTCTCGTCAGGAAATAGCTGGTCGGGAGTGACCGAACGCCAGGGCGCTTCTTGTTTCTCAAGGGTTGGGGTAGGGGATCCCCCCTGCAGGCGGTGGAGGGGAGGAAACAGTGTCTGCGCCTCGACCGCTTCCCCCGGCAAGACAAGTCCCCCTGCCAGGAGTCCCAGGGCTGCCGCCTTGATCCGGATCCCTGCGCCTTGAGTTCTCATGCCCACACCTCTTGGCCTGAAAATCCGCAGCCGCTCGTTCCCCCATGCTATCCAGGCAGGGGTGGTTTGGCAGGGGATCGCGCGCAGTCCTCCTTTCTTTCTGATCCCCAGCGATCCCCAAGCTCTTGACCAATAGGAAGAAATACGTGAACATAGGGTCATCATTACTGATCCCCGCTGATCCCAACCTGTAGTCATCATCGGTTGGAAGACGCAAAGCCGGCTGTCACCCCAGTAGGTCAGGGGTTGCGCTTAGCCGCAAGCTGGGATCAGCCTTATCGGTTAGCCAGTTGAGTGTGCGCACAAGCCCGATTTGTTGAGGAGAGGAGGCCCCGACCATGCCACCAGAGCGGATCCCCTTAGAAGAAATGACCATCCGGCAGTTGCGGGAAGAAGCGGCCCGCTATCAGATCCCCAAGTACAGCCGCATGACCAAAGACCAGCTTATCGAGGCCATTCGGGAGGCCAAAGCTAAGTCTGGGCGCCCTGTCGATACCATGCCAGCGCCCAGCGGGCAAGAATCGGTTACCCAAACGAAGTTTGTGGGTCCGGAGGTTGCCAGCAAGCCGGATCTGGCCGATGTGGATAAAGGGTTAGGGGATCTGCCAGGTGGCTATGGCGAAAGCCGCATTGTTCTGCTGCCGCGGGATCCCCAGTGGGCCTACGCCTATTGGGATGTGCCCAACGAGGCCAAAGAGAGCAAGCGCCGCGAGGGAGGTCAGCAGTTGGCGCTGCGCCTCTATGACGTAACGGATATCGATTTCGACCGCCAGCCGGCCCACAGCATGCAGGAGTACCCCTGCGACGAGTTGGCGCGGGAATGGTACCTGCCGATCCCGGTGAGCGATCGCTCCTACCTGGTGGAGATTGGCTACCGGACGGCGGATGGTCGCTGGCTCGTGTTGGCCCGCTCGGCGGCGGTGATGGTGCCGCCAGTCTTCCCTTCTGACTGGTTTGAAGAGCACTTCCTGACAGTGCCCTTTGACATGCCCCTCCAGGGCCGCACCCTCTACCAGCTCACCGAGCCCTACAAGCGCAGCGCTACCGGCATGGGCGTGGTGGCCTACAAAGGCGACGAGCCGCAGCGGGAGAGGACAGCGGATCCCTTCCTGGACATGGTGGAGGCTTTCGAGGCGATGCGAGTAGCGGGATCCTTGTTTGGCAGCCACCAACTGGTGCCGGAGCAGGCCATCAGCTCGTTCATCGTTCCGTCCGGCGTGGGCATGATGGGCATGGCAGAAGTGCCTGCTGCTCCTTGGATGGCCTCTGGCTCGGGGTTGGGGCTGTTCTCGGGCGCTTCCGAAGTGCTACCGCGGCGCTCCCGTAAGTTCTGGCTGGTGGCCGATGCCGAACTCATCGTCTATGGAGCCACGGAGCCCGATGCCACCGTCACCATCGGGGGGCGCAAGATCCAGCTCAACCCTGATGGCACTTTCCGCTTCCACATGGCTTTCCCCGACGGCAACATCGATTTTCCCATCTTTGCTGTAGCTGCCGACGGCGAGCAAACCCGCGAGATCCACATGACCTTCGATCGCCGCACCCTCTCTCGCCGCACCAACACCAAAGAGGAGGCCCTTGAGGAACTGCTGCCCTAGAGGTTCTGCTCTTGCCCTTCCCCCTGGTTGCCAGGGGGATTTTTTTTGGTCGGTAGCCGAGGACTTGCCGACCCTGGAAGAAGCAGGCTAGAGTAGAAGAACGACGCGGGGTAGAGCAGCCTGGTAGCTCGTCGGGCTCATAACCCGAAGGTCACTGGTTCAAATCCAGTCCCCGCTATAATATCTGCAAATAGGAGGAGAGCTTCTTTACGTTTCTTGGGCCGAAGCCAGGAAGACGGCGCATGGATTCGCGGGAAATCGAGGCGTTGATACAGGCTGCCCTACCCGGCGCCAAAGTGCATGTAGAAGATACAGTGGGCGATGGCAACCATTTTCAGGCTGTTGTTGTAGCTGAGCAGTTCCAGGGCCTGTCCCTCATCCAACAGCACCGGCTGGTGAACGAGGCCTTGAAGCCCTACCTTCAGGATGGCCGTCTCCACGCCCTAGCTCTCCGTACCTTTACTCCTAGCCAGTGGGAGGAGCTTCAGGGAGCGGATCCCGGTTCAGCTCTTCAATCATCCCCATTCCCTCCTTCTTGAGCTACTAGCCAAAGCTGATACGGAGCAGAGAAAAGTCATCTTCAAGAGCCGCCCTGCCGCGGAAAGATTGGATGTGTTGCAGAACGTGATCGACGCCAATGCAGGCATGGGCGCCTAGGAACGACTTCCAGTTCTCTATCCCCCAGATCCCTTCCGAGCTGGACACTTCGTAAACCCCGTCGCTGAACACGTAGAGACAACTGTTCGCCGGGATCCGCACTTCGTCCCTGGCAAAGTCCTGCTCGGGCAAAACGCCAATGGGCAAATTGGGTGTCTTCAGCTCTAGGGGGATGGGATCCGATTGAGCAACCAACAGAGCGGGGGGGTGGCCAGCGCTGGCAAAAGAAAGCAAGCGAGATCCCGGCTGGTAAACCCCATACCAGAGGGTGAAGTACATGTCATGGTGGGATCCCATTGGGAAGGACTGGTTGAGGGCGCGCAACACCGCATCTGGCTGCCGCAGGTCGGTGTCGGGCAGGCTCTGGGAGCGCAGCTGGTTCACCACCGACACGGACAAGAGGGCGGATCCCACCCCGTGCCCTGAGACATCCAGAAGGTAAATAGCTAGGTGATCCTCGTCCAGCCACTGGTAGTTAAACGAATCGCCCCCCAGCTCCTGGGAGGGCAAAAAGCACCACTCAATCGCTATCTGGTGAAGGGGGAAGTGAGCCGGTTTGGGCAAAAGCGAGCGCACATAGCTAGCTGCTTCAGCCAACTCCGCCCGCAGTCGAGCAGTTTGCTGCTGCAGGTCATGGCTGAGCTGGTGCAAGCGTAGCCCAGCCCGCACCCGCGCTCGCAATTCATTGGGATCGATTGGCTTGCTGAGGAACTCGTCTGCCCCAGCATCTAGGCCCTGAATGCGGTCTTCGACTTCGGTGCGGGCGGTAAGCAAAATGAAGAAGGTGGTGGAAAACTTGGGATCAGCCTTGATGCGCCGGCAGACTTCCAGCCCATCCATATCAGGCATCATCCAGTCGCAGATAATCAGCCCCGGGGCTAGAAGGTGGGCCTTCTCCAGCCCTTCCGAACCATTGCTGGCTATCTCGACGGTGTAGCCTTGCCGCTCCAGGGATCGCTTCAACAGCAAGCAAATGGTGGGATCGTCGTCAACAATCAGAATAGTCGTCATCCCTGCCCTCCTATCCCCGAGGCTGAAACCGCGTTCAGGCGCTCTGCCAGAACGCCCCTCTCCTCACTCGCTTTATCCGGTCGCTAACCCGCAAGGAGGGAGTTGCCGCCAGTTAGCCCGCTAGCAGTAGTAGAGGTTGCTTCCGCAATCCCCTCTATCTCTCTCTGACGCTCCCAAACCGTAATTGCCCGCTACCCAGAAACTAACTTTCTCAGGATACTGAAGAATGGGGCTAAAGACCTTCCAGGATGCCCTTTCCCTTTGCTGTCAGGGAGAGTCGCCAAGTCCCTTGGGAGATGCAGATCACACCTACCTGGGAATACTTTCTTCTATAGTCTACCTGCAGATTCGAGAGCGTCTAACAGTCCCTTCTCCCTGGCGTTGGGGTGGTGTCCCATGAGTGCATCTCCACGATGGCCATCTTCTTCTCCACTTGAGGATGGACGCACCGCCCCGCCGCCCATGCCAACTGGAGCCCTCGAGGGGGAGATTCGTCTGGAAGACCTGGACGAGAAGCAATGGCTGGCCAGCTTATCGTCGGTGGTGCTTAACCCTGCAGCTTGGAGCTGCTTCAGCCTTAGCGAAACCAGCCGCCTGCTGCGACCTTTGCAAATTTCCCCTGATCTAACAGGAACTCTCATCCTCTCTCCCAACGCCACCGCCGAGATTGTGTACAAGTTTCTTACGCGCGACGGTCGGATTGGAACCATGAAGGGGCTGATCTCGATCGAGTCCTTTCGCAGCGAGCGGCTGTACTCCGTTTACGAGCAACTGCGTATTGAAAAAGTCATACCGGTTTTTAGCGAGTCGGTCGTCGTGCAAATCGTGGATCAGCTAAGGCCGATTTTTGCCCGCGACTTGGACGAACTGCTCTGGCAAGAAAGCCTTTACTTCACCCCCCAAGATCTGCGCCAGCCGGAGTTTTGGCTGCGCGGCCTGCGGCCGGAGGCGATCCCACGCCGCTTTCGGCCCCACCTGCAAAGGGTGTACTCCCACATCATGGGGGTGTGTCGCAGCCTGCCCAACATCGCTTTTCAACTGTGTCTGCGGGCCTACTTGGAGTACAACGACGTCAAAAACCACCATCTCCTCGCCCTGCTGCTTAGCAAGTATTTCTATACGCTCTACCGCATCGGTGGGCTGGACGGCTGGGAAAGTCGGGATCCGGTGGAGGTGGGATCCCTGTGCTCTTCCAATCGACGAGCTCGGCTGCGGGCTCTTTCTCACTTGCTGACTCTGGACAACGACAGCGACGAACCGCTGGCAAGCCTCGGGAGTCCAGGGCCGGGCGGCAGTTATTTCAGCGGAGAGTGGGAGCCTGCTGCTAGCGAGGTGCCGAGTACGGAAGAGATTGAAAAGCTACGGCAAGATGTAGAGGCAGCGCGCAGCCAGGCCGCCGCGGCCCAGCAGTTGGTAGCTCAATATCAGGAAGAGAAAAAACAAGAGCTGCTCAACCGCCTCCAGGATCCGAAGAAGTTTCTCCTTTTCAGCCTCCATCAATTTTTCGACACCCTCTTGGTCTCCCTACCCGTAGAGGTGAAAAGCGAGTACGGGTCAGCTTGGGTACCGCGCACCTCCTACTTGGACGAGAAAGACCGGGACAACCTGACCGAGCATTTGCACTGGATCACCAGCGAGGCCTATTTGCTGAGCATCCCCTTTGCCGAGTCAACCATCATCGGCTACTGGCGGGTTTTGGCCGATTCGTTCTACAGCCAATGGATTTTGAACCAGTACAAGCAGTTGCAAAGCTACGGAGTGGATCTGGAGCAGCAGGGCATCCAAATCCTGGAGCGAGAACAATTTTTGCATGAAGTGCAACTGCGCTTTGCTGCCCGCCACCGCGAGATTGTGACTCAAAATGTGGAGAAGATCAGCCAAATTCTGGTGGATAGCCTGGCCAAGCGGGTGGCCCTTAACACCAGCCAGCAAAGCTTTCAGGCGATGCGAGCCAAATTGACCACCGTTTTGGATATGGAGATCTCCCGCAAAGATATGGGGGAAGTGCGGCGGCTGATCGACTACTTTACCGATGTGTTTTTGGGCAAGCAGGAGGAGTTGCGCTCGCCCTATCCGGTGGGCACGATTTTACAGGTCAAAGCGGCCATTGAAGCTCGCCCCCCCGACAGTCGCAGCCGCATTGGCCTGGAAATCTTAAACCAGATCTACCGCGAGTACGTCCCTGTCCTGCAGTAGGCGAGGGATCCCACAGGCAGGCAACTGGCCTCAGAATAGGGCTACGTCTCGGGTTAGGCAATCGAGAGTCCCCATGCGCTACCGCCAGCTTGGCCACAGCCCTCTCCAGGTTTCAGAGATCTGCCTGGGCACCATGACGTTTGGTGAGCAGAATACCCAGGCCGAGGCTTGGGAGCAGCTCGACTACGCAGTGGAGCACGGGATCAACTTCATCGATACGGCGGAGATGTACCCGGTGCCAGCGCGGGCGGAGACCCAGGGAGCTACAGAACGCTACATCGGCGAGTGGCTGCGGCACCAACCCCGGGATCGCCTCATCATAGCCACCAAGATCACCGGCCCCGGTCGGCCCTGGCACTGGATCCGCGGCGGGTCTTTGTCGATCACCCGCGACAACCTCAAACAGGCAGTGGCCGGCAGCCTCAAACGCCTAAAAACCGACTACATCGACCTCTACCAAATCCACTGGCCGGATCGCTATGTGCCGCTGTTTGGGGGCGTGGCCTACGACCCTTCTCAAGAGCGGCCCACAGTTCCCATTGCTGAGCAACTGCAGGGGCTGGCGGAACTGGTGCAGGAGGGCCTAGTGCGCTACATCGGCCTGAGCAATGAAACCCCCTGGGGACTCTGCGAGTTCTGCCACGTGGCCGAGCAATTGGGCTTGCCCAAGGTGGTCTCGATTCAGAATGCCTACAGCCTCCTCAACCGCACGTTTGAAATGGGCTTGGCGGAAGTCTGCCGCCACGAGCAGGTGGGGTTGCTGGCCTACAGCCCCCTGGCCTTTGGGCTGCTGACAGGAAAGTACCTAGGGGGCGCCAAGCCGCCGGGATCCCGCTTGGTTTTGTTTGAGGGCTTTGGCCAGCGCTACCGCAAGCCCAATGTGGAAGAGGCCGTAACCGCCTATGTCCAGATTGCCCGCCGGCACGGCCTGACCCCTGCCCAGTTGGCTTTGGCCTTTGTGCGCAGCCGTTGGTTTGTCACTAGCACCATCATCGGGGCCACCAATCTCGCCCAGCTCAAGGAAAACCTCAGTTGCCTGGAGGTGGAGCTATCGCCTAAGATCCTGGTGGAGATCGAGGCAGTGCATCAGCGCTACCCCAATCCTGCCCCCTAAAACGGCTGGCAAAACCGGCAGCCGGATAGAACTTTTTGGAAGGTTTCCCTGTCTGAGTGCGCAGTTTGGCTCGTCTTCTTCAACCCTTCTGATATCAGCACCTAATGGGGTGCTTAGTACATTGCCGGGCTCAATGGACGGCAGATTATCGGCGGCTTCCCGGACGGCACCTTTCGCCCCAACGATGTCCCCAGCCGCGCCCAGGCCATCACTGTCTTGACCTGCGCTGCCACTAACGGCAAGCTCCTTGAGGATCCCGGCCAAATTGACGCTATCTTGGCCGGCTTCGAAGACGCCAACCTGGTTCCCAACTTCGCCCCTGCCCCCATCGCAACAGCGGTTCAGGAAAACTAGCGGACGTGCCCGGCCAGTAGGCCTTAATAGTGCTTCTTGGCCCTTGCCACCCCTACATCTAGGGGGGTGAGGCCAGTCAGGATGCTAAGCTACTGCCAGGTGTGACTGGATGGGATCCATGAGCTCAGCGTTGCGGCCATTTTCGCTGTCGTGGCAAAGGGTTGGCTTGGGGTGGCTGGTGGGCGGAGTGCTGTGGGCTGCTGCGGCTACTGCAGTTGCTGCCCAGCAGTTTGAGTTTACTCCCCAAGCTCCTCAGCCCAGTCCCGTCCCCACCCTCCCTCTGCTCAGCGACCCGCCCGGTTCCACGGCTCCGCAAGCCCTGCCGCCGGTGCCTCAGGTGCCGCAAATGCCGCTGGATTCCACGACCCTGGTTTTGGATCCAATCCCGGTGGTGCCCGCTCAAACAGCCCCAGGTGAGCAAGCTTCTCCAGGCGAAGCCTATTCCTACCAGCGGCGGCCCGACCTTAGCCCAGGGGGAAACCGGGCCGGAGCCACGCGGGGCGAGCTGCCAGCCGGTACCCGCCTTCTCCTCACAGTCTACCGCCCCATTACCTTCCAGCCCTACCAGGCCATCAGTGCCCATCTGGAGGTTGCTGAGCCGGTGGTGGATCGCTTTGGCCAGGTGGTGATCCCGCCAGGGAGTGTGGTGTGGGGCACCTTCGAGCCGGTCTACCAAGAACTGAAGCTTTCTAGCCGGGAGGTGGAGGGCGCCAGTTCCCAAGAGCGGGTTGTCGGCAGCCGCTTTGTGGCTCATCGCCTCACCATTGGCTCTTCCACTTATCTCGTCAGAGGTCAGTCTTCTCTGCTGCCGGTTGGGCTGGATCGCAACACCGATATGGGCACCACCGTCGCGCGGGGAGCGGGCTACGGAGCAGCGGGCGGGCTGGCCTTAGGGGTGCTTACCGGGGGATGGGGTTTCTTGCCCATCTTGGCCGGCAGTCTCGTGGGCGCAGCTGCCAGCGCTACCAACATTGACCGGGTGGTGACGCTGCAGCCCAATACCCTGGTGGAGCTGGAACTCACGGACAGCCTGATCATCCAATAGCGTGGGCAGTGTTACCCCGGCTTGCTAAGGCCGGAGCAGTCAGCGGCAGGTCGGTAGAGTAGAGAAGAGCCCCTAGTTTGCCCCATGGCCGTCTGGACCTACGTTGTGCCCCCCTTGGCCGGGCTGGTGATCGGCTACTTCACCAACGACATCGCCATCAAGATGCTCTTCCGGCCCTATCGCCCCTACCGGGTCTTCGGCTGGCGCATTCCCTTTACCCCCGGCCTGATCCCGCAGAATCAGCCCCGCCTGGCCAAGCAGATTGCCAAGACCATTATGGGATCCCTGCTTACGCCGGAGGAGCTGCACAACTTGGCTCGCAAGCTGCTGCAAACCGAGCGCATGCAAGCAGGGATCCGCTGGCTGCTAGGGGTGGCTTTGGATCGGCTGCAGGATCCCCAGCACCAACAGCAAACGGCGCAAGTGCTAGCTCGCATCCTGGCGGATCTGTTTAACGAGTCGCTGCCTCGCCTGGTGAAGGTGCTTGCCCGTCAGGAAACCTTTTTGGAGGGGCCAATTAACCAACTGTTCGACCAGGTGCTGCTGGAACTGCGCCTCAATGCGGAGCAGGCCCGGCAGCTTTCGGAGTGGATCCTGAACCAGGCGCTGCCCCCAAAGGTGCTGCGGCAGAACCTAGTGGACTTTCTTACCGATCGCAACATCGAAGCCTTGGATGAAGAGTTTCGCGAGCGGGCCACCGGCTCCTACTGGGTGGTAGCCAACTTGTTTGGCCTCAAAAACGCCCTGCTGCGTCTGCGCGCCTATTGCCTGGAAGATCCGGAAGGTGCAGAAGCCCTCTTGGCGGATCTGCTCAAAGACCTCAACGCTTCGCGCCGCCTGACAGAGCTCTTGCAGAACCTCTCGCTGCAAAACCTGCCCCTTTCTGCTGTGCGCCAGTTGCGCCGCACCCTGCGCGACGGGATCCAAGACTACCTGCGCTCCCAGGGAGCCGATGCCATTCGCAGCTTGGGAGAGAGGATTGACTGGGAAAAGGTAGCCAGCTTGGTGTTGGGGCGGCTGCGCAGCTCCAAGGCTGTGATGGCCTCCATTGACCAGATCAGTGCTGATCTCGCCTTGATCCTGGAGCGCCACTTGGAGCGCGACTTAGAATCTCTCATGATGCAGGTGATCCCCGTGTTGAACTTGGATCAGGTGATTGCTGACAAAGTTAACGCCACTTCCCCTGCTGAGCTGGAGCAGGCCATTCAGCAAATTGTGCGTCAGGAACTGCAGGCCATCGTCAACTTAGGAGGGCTGCTGGGATTTCTGGTTGGCTGCGTACAAGTGCTGTTTTTGCTGAGGTGAGCTGTTGGCTGCCGTTAGGATAGTGGAATGAGGTTAACAATTCTCCACACCTCCGATCTCCACGCCAACCTGCATCCCTGGAACTACTTTACCGGGAGCCCTGCAGAGCACGGCCTAGCTAAGGTAGCCACCCTGATCAAGGAGGTGCGGGCTAGTAGCCAAGACCCGGTGTTGCTCATTGATAGCGGCGACACCATTCAGGGATCCCCCTTAGGCACCTACTACGCCCAGGTGGAGCGGGCCTCTCCTCACCCCATAGCCCAGGCTCTCAACGCCCTTGGCTACGATGCCTTCACGCCAGGCAATCACGACTTCAACTTTGGGCTGCAGGTGCTGCAGGATTTCGCCGCCGACCTTCGCTGTCCCACCCTCTGCGCCAATATTCTCCGCCACAACGGGGATCCCCTCTTCCAACCCTACGTCATCCGGGAAGTGGGCGGGATCCGCGTTGGCCTGTTGGGGCTGACCACTCCCCGCATCGACACCTGGGAGCGTCCCGACTACATCGCAGGGCTGCGCTTTGCCCCCCTGCTGGAAACGACCCAGCACTACCTGTCGCTGCTGCGGCCTCAGGTGGACGTGCTGGTGCTGATTTTGCACAGCGGCCCTGACCGGTTGCCCCCTCTGCGCACCCCCGAGGCCTGGCTTAGCCTGGAGCGCTCCGGCTGGGTGAGCAACAAGAGTCTGGCAGGAGAAAACGAGCTGCTGGCTTTGGCCCAGCTTGAGGGCATCGATGTCATCCTTTCCGGCCATACCCATCAGACCATTGCGGGCTTAGGGGGAGCTAAGGCCCTGGTTGTCCAGCCCGGCTACTGGGGTAGCCACCTTTCCCAAGTTTCCCTAGAGCTGGAGCGCCACGGCAGTGGCTGGCAAGTGGTTCGCAAAACCGCCCAGTTGCTGGCGGCAGAAGGGATCCCGGCCGATCCCCAATTCCTAGCCCTCACCGAGCCCTACCACCAAGCTACCTTGCGCTACATCCGCCAGCCCATTGGCTATGCCTGCTGTGCCTATCGCGGCGGGCTGGCAGCCCGTTTGGGAGCCAATCCTCTAGCGGAGCTGCTGCATCAGGCCCAACTGCAGGCGGTGCGGGAGGCCGGCCTCTCGGCGGAGCTCTCTCTGGTTAACATCTGTAGCAATGCGGGGTTGGCGGCAGGCCCCATCTTCCTGCAAGACGCCTACAGCCTCACCGTCTACGACAACACCCTCTGCCTTCTGGAGATCACCGGCGACATTCTGCGGCGCGCTCTTGAGCAGACGGCTGGGTATTTTCGCCAGTTGGATCCCAAGCACCTGCCAGCCGATCCCAAAGCTGTTGTCGCCCCCGAGGCTCGCGGCTACACCTTCGACCTCTACCACGGTATCCACTATTGCTTTGACCTCACTCGGCCCGTGGGCGAGCGCCTGGTCAGCTTGCAATTTCGCGGCCAGCCGGTGCAACCGGAGCAAACCTTTCGCCTAGCCATCAACCACTACCGCGCCGGTGGGGGCGGTGGCTACAGCATGTTCCAGGAAGCCCAAATGCTCTGGATCTCTGCCGAGAGCATCCGCGATTTTCTCGCTCGCCACATCCGCACCCATTCCCCCCTCCAGCCCATCTACAGCCACAACTGGCACCTCATCCCCAACTTGGCCGAGATCTACTTTCCCCGGAGCTTGGATCGATCCCAGGAGAGTCTGCTGGTGGGCTAGAGCCACCAACGCCACAACTGGCCGCTAGAGCAGCCGGTAGAATACGATCAGCATAGAGCCTGGTTTGGCTACAGCAGTGGTTCTGAGGCGCCAAACTTGGCAGTTGTGGCTACTGCTTGGTGCTTGTCCTTATGACTGCTGAAGAAAAGCAACCGATGCCCCCAGAAGAGACCTATCCTGAGCTCCAGGAAGAAGAAATCAACGTGGAAGCAGAGCTGGAGAAGCTCATTTTGGAAGACCGTGAAGCAGAGGTCGGCACCTCCCCTAGCGAGGCTTCTCCAGATCTCAACGAGACCCTCAGGCAGCTCCAGCAGGAGTTGGAAATAACGCGCCAGAAACTGAAAGAGAAAGAAGACTCCTACATACGCCTTTACGCTGACTTTGAGAACTACCGGAAGCGTACTCAGCGAGAACAGGAGGAGCTTAGCCAAAGGGAACGACGGCGATTTGTGCTGGAGATCCTGCCGGTTGTAGATAGCTTTGAGCGGGCCCAGCAGCAGTTAAGGATCGAGACTGAGCGCGAGCGGGAACTGCACAACAGTTACCAGAGCGTCTATCGCCTACTGGTGGAGTCTTTGAAAAAAATGGGCGTATCCCGCATGAAATCAGTGGGCCAGCCCTTCGATCCCAGCCTGCACGAAGCCATAGCCCGCCAACCCAGCAGTGAGTACCCCGAGGATGTGATCGTTGCCGAATATCGGCCAGGCTACAAGCTGGGCGATGTGGTGATTCGCCATGCCATGGTAGCTGTCTCTGCGGGCAGTCCCACCCCTGAGCCTTCTTCGCCAAGCGAGGGGGCCAACCCTCAACCCAGGGCTGAAGATACCCCTGATGCTTCCCCAACTGCTCCCAGTCCTTAGCAAAACTGCTTCCATGAACCTTGACCAGTAGAGCCTAACCCCCTTCAGAGAGCTACAGTGAAGGTGAAAGCACCACCTGAAGGTTTCTGGGGGACTCTGGGCAGAATGATTCAGTGGGATGGCGTTTGATGCGCGGGAAAAGGGGCTATGGGGAGGGTTGTCGGGATTGACCTAGGGACTACCAACAGCTGTGTGGCAGTCTGGGAGGGGGGTCAGCCCGTGGTGATTACCAATGCTGAGGGAGGGCGCACCACCCCTAGCATCGTCGGCTTTGCCAAGAACAATGTCCGCTTGGTGGGACAACTGGCCAAGCGCCAGGCCGTCACCAATGCAGAAAACACCATCTACAGCATCAAACGCTTTATTGGCCGCACCTTTGCTGAGACCGAAGAAGAGCGGAGGCGGGTTCCCTACAAGGTGATCCCTGGCCGGGACAACATGGTGGAGGTGGTGGCGCAGGATCGCGCCTACACCCCCCAGGAGATCTCCGCCATGATCCTGCAAAAGCTAAAGGCCGACGCGGAGGCCTACCTAGGGGAGCCAGTGACCCAGGCCGTGATTACCGTCCCTGCCTACTTCACGGATGCCCAGCGCCAGGCTACCAAAGATGCCGGTACTATCGCGGGGCTGGAGGTGCTGCGCATCATCAACGAGCCGACAGCGGCAGCTCTCGCCTACGGGCTAGACAAGCAGGATCAGGATCTGCGCATCTTGGTCTTCGACCTGGGTGGGGGTACCTTCGATGTCTCTGTGTTGCAGGTGGGCGGCGGCGTGTTCGAGGTAAAAGCGACTGCTGGCAACAACCACTTGGGCGGGGATGACTTCGACCGGCGAATTGTGGATTGGCTCATCCGTCAGTTTCTCGAGACGGAAGGGATCGACCTTTCTCAAGATCGC
The DNA here is from genome assembly GCF_047502745.1 of Synechococcus sp. F70.1. Taxonomy (NCBI): domain Bacteria; kingdom Bacillati; phylum Cyanobacteriota; class Cyanophyceae; order Synechococcales; family Synechococcaceae; genus Synechococcus; species Synechococcus sp. F70.1. The sequence goes on along the minus strand of NZ_JANSJL010000124.1, from coordinate 39,545 downwards.
ATGGCCCTACAGCGGATGCGGGAGGCGGCGGAGAAAGCCAAAATCGAGCTCTCCAGCACCCAGGTTACCTTGATCAATTTGCCTTTTATCGCCGCCGACGACTCTGGGCCCAAGCACCTGGAAGTGGAGCTAACCCGCGCCAAGTTCGAAGAGCTGGTGCGAGATCTGGTAGAGGCCACCGTCGAGCCTACTTTCCAGGCCCTGCAGGATGCAGGCCTCTCCCCGGAGGACATCGACCGCGTGCTGCTGGTGGGAGGATCGACGCGGATCCCGGCTGTTCAGGCGAAAATTCGGCAAATCTTCAAAAAAAATCCAGATCGCTCTGTCAACCCCGACGAGGCAGTGGCCCTTGGCGCAGCCATCCAGGCAGGCGTGTTGGGCGGAGAGGTCAAAGACCTGCTCCTGCTGGACGTGATCCCCCTCTCCATTGGCGTGGAAACCTTGGGGGGGGTGTTCACCCGCATCATCGAGCGCAACACCACCATTCCCACCAGCAAAACCCAGATCTTCTCCACAGCCACTGACGGCCAGACAATGGTGGAAATTCACGTCCTGCAGGGGGAGCGGGCCATGGCTAAGGATAACAAGACCTTGGGCCGTTTTCAGCTAACTGGGATCCCGCCAGCCCCTCGCGGAGTGCCCCAGATTGAAGTCTCGTTTGATATCGATGCCAACGGTATCCTCAAAGTCTCAGCCCGCGAGAAGAGAACAGGGCTTGAGCAAAGCATCACGATCACCAACCACGGCGGCCTCAGCAGCAGTGAGATTGAGCGAATGAGCCGGGAGGCGGAACTCTACGCGGAAGAAGATCGCCGCCGGCGCCAGTTGGCGGAAGCTCGCAACCAGTCAGACAGCCTGCTCTACAACTACGAAAAGACACTGCAGGACCATGCCAGCCGCCTCAGTGAGGCCTGCCGCCAGCGGGGGGCCCAGGCAGCGGGCACATTGAGGACACTGCTGGCAAATGATAACGTAGACTTAGCGACTTTGCAGAAGGCAATGGAAGAGCTGAGGGCAGCGCTGCTGGAGATGGGGAGCGAGATTTATGGCCCTTGCTGAGCAAAGTTGCCGTTAGGTCGTCTAGCCAGTTGTGTCTTCAGCGAGTTTGAGCTTTCTTTTTCTGAAGCGTTTCTATGGCCCGCGACTACTACGAAATCTTGGGGGTTAGCCGTGGTAGCTCCAAGGAGGAGATTAAGCGCGCCTATCGCCGGCTAGCTCGCAAGTACCACCCCGATGTCAACAAGGAGCCAGGGGCTGAGGATCGCTTCAAGGAGATCAACCGCGCCTATGAGGTGCTCTCCGATGACGAGCTAAGGGCCCGCTACGATCGCTATGGCGAGGCAGGGCTAAGCGGAGCAGCAGCAGCCAGTGGGTTCCAGGATTTTGGTGGCATTGGCAGTTTCGCTGACCTGTTTGAGAGCTTTTTCACCAATTTTGCCGGAGCAGGGATCGGCTATGCCCGTAGCCGCCAAGGGCCGGTGCGGGGGGATGATTTGCGTTTTGACCTGAAGCTGGAGTTTCTTGAAGCCATCTTCGGGGGCGAAAAGCAAATCCGCATCAGCCACCTGGAAACCTGTCCTGTCTGCGGGGGCAGCGGCGCTAAACCGGGCAGGGGTATGAAAGCCTGTCCCACTTGTGGCGGCATTGGCCAGGTGCGACGGGCCACCCGAACGCCCTTTGGCAGTTTTACCCAGGTCTCCACTTGTCCCACCTGCGGAGGAAGCGGCCAGGTGCTGGAGGAGCCCTGCTCCCACTGCAACGGAGAGGGAGTGATCCAGACTACCAAGAAGCTGCGCATCAACATCCCTGCCGGCGTGGACAGCGGCACCCGTTTGCGGGTTGCAGGCGAAGGAGACGCCGGTCGGCGTGGCGGCCCGCCAGGAGATCTCTATGTCTACCTGTCGGTCGAGCCGGATCCCGACTTCCAGCGGGATGGCCTCACCATTCTCTCCGAGGTGCGGGTGAGCTACCTGCAAGCTATCTTGGGAGCCAAAGTCTCGGTGCCCACGGTAGACTCAAAAGCCGGCCTAGAGGAAGAAACGGAGCTAGTCATCCCCCCTGGATCCCAGCCAGGCACGGTGCTGGTTTTGGAGGGCAAGGGGGTGCCGCGTCTTGGCAACCCAGCGGTGCGGGGTGACCACAAAGTCACGCTGGTGGTGGAGATCCCCACCCGCCTCAGCGCAGAAGAGCGAGAGTTGCTCCTACGCTTGGCTGAGCTGCATGGAGAACGCACCAACAAGCGGGATGGCTTCTTGAGCGGGCTGTTGCGTGGGCTAGCCCAAATGCCTGGCCATCGGGAACGGGAGGAGGAATGATGGCAGAGGCAGTTCCCCCCCAAGACGTAAAGCTGGTTCTGGATCAGCGCGGGATCCCCTGTCCGCTCAACTACGTGCGCGCTAAGTTGCGCCTAGAACGCATGGCCCCAGGGGAGCTGCTGGAGCTGTGGCTGGATGCAGGGGAGCCCCTGGAGCAGGTGCCCAAGAGCTTGACGATGGCGGGCCATTCCATTGAAGGGCAACAAGCGGCGCCCGAGGGACACTACATCCTCTGGGTACGCCGTGGGAACTTGGCATGAGCCACCGGAGGGAGGGGCAGGGATCCACTTGCACCGGCTGGGTGCGAGCTGCCCAGGCCAACTTTTATCGCGTGCGCATCGATCCCGAGCTGGCTGCCCTCTTTCCCGAGATCGAGGGGCATTTCCCCGCCCAAAAGCCGCTGCCGGCAGAGCTCCTCTGCACAGCGCGGGCCAAGCTCAAAAAAGGGGGACAGCAGGTGATGGTGGGAGACTGGGTGGAGGTTAGCCTGCCCCCAGCAGCTGCTCCTCTTTGGCCAGAGCGGGGGGCGATTGAGGCCATTCTGCCGCGGCGAACTCAGCTGTCGCGGCCGGCCATTGCCAACGTGACCCAGGTCCTGGTGGTGGTGGCTCTGGCGGATCCGGAGCCCGACCCCGACGCCCTCAGCCGTCTGCTGGTGCAAGCAGAGGCCAGCCACCTGCGGATTCAGGTGGTGTTCAACAAGTGTGACTGTGTCGAAGCGGCGGTAGCCGAGGAGTGGCGACAGCGTTCGCAGCGGTGGGGGTATGAGCCGCTGTTGGTCAGTGCCCTGACTGAGGCCGGGATCCCCGAGCTCCGCCGTCGTTGTCGGGATCAGATCTCCGTGGTAGCCGGCCCCTCGGGGGTAGGCAAGTCCAGCTTGCTCAACCGGCTGCTGCCAGGTGTTCAGCTGGCCACCCAAGCGGTGTCAGAGAAGCTGCGCCAGGGGCGGCACACCACCCGCCACGTGGAGCTGTTCCCTCTGCCAGAAGGCGGTTGGATTGCCGATTCGCCGGGGTTCAATGCTGGCGAAGGGATCCCGCCGGTTTCACCTCAGCAGCTAATCCACTGCTTTCCGGAGGTGCGGGAGCGACTGGGCACCTGCCAGTTTCGCGATTGCCTGCACGATCGGGAGCCGGGCTGTGGGCTGCGGGAGCTGGACTGGGAGCGGCGAGCGTTCTACCTGCAGCTTTTACACGAACTCCAGGAAGCGCAAGCGGCAAGTTTCAAGCCAAGCGGGGAAAGACATCACTTTCCCTGCCGCAAGCAGAGCCGTCAGATCCTAACCAATCCCGAACTCGACTGGCAGGAGGATTGAGGCAGCCTCTGCCGCAGCCAAGGTTATTGTCTCCGCCGCTGGCTTCATGATGTGATGATGGTGGTACCTCTTGGGCCATGCTCCTCCAGAAACAGCCTAAGCCTAAAGCTCTCGCGTAGCAGCTCTTATGGCTCTCTCGGATCCCCTTGGCCTTGTTGTGCAGGCGGTGCAGCAGGGCGGGTACGCAGACCGAGTGAAAAAGCTGGTTTACTTCACTTGCACCCGCACTTGGACCAACGACGCCAGCAAGCTGAGCGAAGGGGAGCTAAGGGCCCTGTTGGAGCAGCTCTGCCGTGAGCATGCGACCCTTGAGGACCTGGGCCAGCGTTTTCGCGACGCCATCCATTGCCTTAACAAAAAGGCCGAGTACGCCCGCATCGCCAAGCTGCTGCTGAGCAAGCTCCAGCCCCTCTACCAGCCTTCTCAGCTACCCCAAAGGGATCTCAGCAGCTCAGCCAGGGAGGCTCCTCCGCTGGAGTACGGCGGCCTACACCTGCACAAGCAGGCCTACGATCCGTTTGAGCTGCGGGCTGGGCTGATGCAGCAGACCAGTCCGTTGCGGGCCAAGCTGGTTCTGTTTACAGCTCTGTACCACAAGCTAGAGCCCACAGGGCAAGGGTTGGCGACCCTGAGGCGCTATAGCCTCGACGAATTGCTCAAGGCCCTCTACGAAGCCTGCAACTCCCCCCAGGAGCTAGAGGCGCGGCTGCAGCAGGCGGTGCAGCAACTCCAGGAACCTGAGCAAGATGCCCAGGCAGCCAATGCCCTGCTGCAGATGTTGCAGCCCCTCTACGCTTATGTGCCCCTAGAAACGGTTGCCGGCGGGGGGCTGGCTGCCGAGACCCCCACTGCTGATCTCGACTGGCTAAAAGGGGAAAGTGCGGCTGGGGGGGTGGAGTCCAGTGGCATGAGCTGGCTGGAGCCGGAACTTTCCCTAGCTGGCCCTCCTGCCATCGCAGCTCAAGAGCTCCCGGAACCCTGCCGCCAACTGCTGCAGCGCAGCGCCGGATCCCTGATGGTTACCCTCGAGAACACCCTAAGCGACTTGGGCAATGCCCTGGACGAGATCCTGCAGGACGAGGATCCAGCCCAATACCTCGCCCTCAAGCACCAGGTGCTGCGCGGCTTTCTCAAAGACTTTGAGGGATCCGCCGCCTTGTTTAGAGGGATCCTTGAAAAACTGGAGCAATCCGAGTGGCGCTTGCTAAGGCCGACAGAAGAAGGGGTCGAGACGCCACCTCAGCCAGGAGATCCCTATGCGGCCCTGCGGCAGGTGCTGGCCAATAGCGATCTGGCCCAGCAGAAGCCTCACCTGCAGCAGGAGGTCATGCGCTTGGTGCGGCGCAGCAGTGGCACGCTCAAAGCCGCCATTGAAAATGCTCTGAGCGAGTTGGGACAAGCCTTAGAGGAGCAGTTGCAGAGCCATCCTCTCGAGGAGGCACTAGTTCTCAAGTACCAGACCTTGCGCGTCTTTTTGCAGGAAATCGAGGCGATCTCCGCCAAGTTCACCACCTTCCTAGCGCGCATGGAGGAGGCGGAGCGCCGTCTGTTTGGCCTGGCCTGAGAGTCGGACCTCTTAAAATGGCTGCTAGGAGCGGACCAGCCTGCCATGGATGCTAAAGATCTGCTCCGTCTGTACCGAGGGGGGTGCACTTCCTTCGTAGGCGAGAACCTGGCCGCCCTTGACCTCAGCCGAGCCGATTTAATTGGGATAGACCTCTCCCAGGCCAACCTGCAGAGAGCCAGCTTCATCTTTGCCTACTTGGGGCGAGCCAAGCTAAGCAAAGCCAACCTGGTGGGAGCCGACCTCAGTGGAGCCAACCTCAACCAGGCCGACTTGAGCGAGGCAGATCTCAGGGACGCTCAACTGCACGGTGCCACCTTGCAAGGGGCGGACTTGCACCGAGCCAACCTGAGGCTGGCCCTGTTGATTGACGCCAACCTCATCGATGCCGATCTCCGCTGGGCCGACTTGACCAGCGCCAACCTGGAGGGGGCTTGCCTGCGTGGAGCCAATTTCCGCTACGAGAGCCGCCGAGGGGCGGTGTTGCGCAGCGCCAACCTCAGCCGCGCCGATCTTAGGGGGGCCAACCTATCGGGAGTAGATCTGACGCGGGCCAATCTCAGCAGGGCCAACCTCAAAGAGGCTAGTCTAGTTGGGGCGCACTTGCAGGGGGCCAACCTGCAGCAAGCCTGTTTGCAGGGAGCCATCCTCAGCAACGCTGACCTAAGGGAGGTTTGCTGTTTGGGCGCAAACTTGCAAGGGGCGCAGATGGGAAAGGCCAATTTGAAGGAGGCGAAGCTTAGCCAGGCCAACTTGGCAGAGGCCAACCTTAGCGAAGCAACTCTAGAGGGTGCCGATCTTTCTGCTGCCTGTCTGTGCTCGGCCAAGCTGGCGCGGGCGGATCTGAGTCGAGCCAATCTGGCTGGAGCTGATCTGCGGTCTGCCAACCTTGTGGACGCCTACTTGGGTCGCACCAACCTAGAAAATGCTGATCTCAGCAACGCCCTCCTCACGCGCGCCGATCTGAGCACGGCCAACCTCAAGGGGGCCAACTTGCGTGGAGCCACGCTTCCCGATGGGCGAACTGGCTAAGGCGGGGATCCACCCCGCTAAAGGTGAGGTTTTCCGCTGTCTGAGGGGCATGGCAACCGCTACTCTACCAGGGGAGGGGTGGGAGCAGAGGGATCCGTGAACAGCCGCCGATTTCTGTCCCTGCTGGAGGCCCTTTGGGCTGAGCTGCCCCTGCCAGAATGGTTGCCGGGGGCAGGGGGGCGCGTCTGGCAGCAGGCGGTGGCTGCGCTGCTGCGGCTATGGCAGGAGGTGGGTCAATTTGGCGTGGTTATCGGCGGGCCGGTACCCTGGTGGCCTTTTTGGATGATAGGGGATCCGCCCTCCCTAGAGGCGTTGCCATGCCGCCCCGGAGAGCTTGCGCGGGAGGCCCCTTGGCTGTTTACGCCGAATTTGCCGCCGGAGTCTATCCCAGCTCCTGGCCACATCGTGATCCCTCTCTTGCCCCAGGATCCGCTGGTGGAGGAGCCATTCCTGCTGCTGCTTACGCCTGCTTTTGCCGTGATAGCCGTCCAGGGGTACCACCCCCACACCCGCCAAAGGGGAATGATGCTCTCTTTCGAGCCGGAAGTGGTGCGGCGGGCCTGGCAGAACTTGGAGGAACGGGTGCAGCAGAGCAAACCCGAGCAGCTAGCCGCTTGGCGGGAGCTGGCTCTCCACTACCCCCTGACCAAGCCTCCTGGGCGGGTGCTGGCTCGCTTTAGCAGCTTTCTCCTGCTGGGTTCACTCGCTGAGGCGGGATCCCCGCCTGCCCGCCTGCCTCCCGCCAGAACCGAAGGGGAAAGCCGGGCAGCCCGACCCAAAGAAAAGTCGCAGAAGCCCCCTTCCGCTGTGGGAGCAGACGCCCGCACCCCTGCTGCGCCAAGCTCCCAGAGCAGCCTCTCGGAGGCGGAGCTATTGCGAGCTCTCATCCACGAGATCCAGACTCCCCTCAGCACCATCCGCACCCTGGCCAGTCTCATCCTGAAGCGGCAGGACCTGCCACCGCGGGTGCGGGAATACGTGGAAAAGATTGACCGCGAATGTACCGAGCAAATCAACCGCTTCAGCCTCTTTTTCCAAGCCACTGAGACAGTGATGCCCCCTGCTGGGAAAGGGGAGGGGCGCCGACTGCAACTGGAGCCGATTGCGCTGGTGGATCTGGTGCGGCAAAACCTGCCGCGCTGGCAAGACCAGGTAGAGCGGCGGGGATCCCGCTTGGAGTTGGAGATCCCTGCCGAGCTGCCCGATGTGGTCAGCGATCCCAAGGCCCTGGAAGCGGTGCTATTTGGAATCATCGACCGCCTGGCCCGCAGTACCCCCGCTGGCAGCCACATCCGCGCCCAATTGCTCAGCGCTGGCGAGCTGGTGAAGCTGCAGTTTCAGGTAAACACCCCCGAGGGGAGTGACACCTCTAGCTTGGAACTCAAGTCCCCTCAAGCAATTGGCCAGTTGCTGGTGGTGCAGCCAGACACTGGGGCCATTAGCCTCAGCCTGCCAGTGGCCCAAACCCTGTTCCGGGCCTTGGGGGGCTATCTCACTGTGCGCCACCGGGCTCGGCAAGGGGAAATTCTCAACATCTACTTACCCCGCCAGCTCTAGTCCGGATCCCAGGCTCGAGGAGATAGGGCTAGGATCCATTTATGTGCCCCAGGAGAGCCGAGAGGGGGGATCCATGCCAGCAAGAAAAAAAGTTGCCCAGCCCCAGCCAGAGCCTGAGCCTGCCTACAAGGCCAGGGCTGCCAGCCCAGGGGAAAGGATCACGCTGCCTGTTCAGCAGCTTTCCACCCTCATCCACCAGATGCGCAACCCAATCACGACCTTGAACATGCTGGCCAAGCTGCTGCAAAAGCACTTGCCCCCTGAAGATCGCAACCACTGGATTGGGCTCAGTATCGAAAAAGAGTGTAAGCGCCTGCAAGACCTGCTGGGCGAGTTCGAGCGCCTGGATGGAGTTCCAGGCCCCCTGCAGCTCCGACCCCTCGCCCTAACTGACTTGCTCCAGGAGTGGATCCCTCTCTACCAAGCCCTGGCAGAGACCCAGGGGCATCGCTTCCAAGCCGTTTTGCCCTCCTCGCTGCCCCCAGTTCAGGTGGATCCCCGGGCTCTGCGCCAGGTGTTGGACAACCTCATCGACAACGCCTGCAAATATACCCCTCCGCCAGGCACCATCCAGCTTAGGGTGGAGGTTAGGCCTGCAGAGGAAGAGGCCAACGGCCCCGCTCAGCAGGAGGTGTGGATTGCCGTCTGTGACAGCGGCCCCGGCATCCATCCCGAAAACCTGGAGCGGATCTTCGATCCGTTTTTTCGCGCCGATCTCACCAAGCCCGGGCAGGGTCTGGGGTTGGCCATCAGCCGCGACTTGGCCACCCAAATGGGAGGAGATCTCCAGGTGGAAAGTTCCCCCCAGGGCTCCTGCTTCCGCCTCCGCTTGCCCACGCCCTCCTAGAGGTTAAACCTCTGCAAAACCTTGAAAGCTATCCAGGAGTTGTGCAATGACCCCTTCTGACCACGCCAAACCCGAAACCGCCACTGGCAAGTCGGCCCGCATCCTGCTGGTGGATGACGAGCCGGGCCTGCGGGAAGCGGTGCAAGCCTACCTCGAGGACAGCGGCTTCGAGGTGATCCCGGCTGCCAACGCCCAACAGGCTCTGCAACTGCTCGGCACGGCACAGCCCCAGCTAATCATCTCTGACATCATGATGCCGGGCATGGATGGCTACCAATTGTTGGCGCAATTGCGAAAACTCGAGCCCTACAGCCATCTGCCGGTGGTATTCCTCACCGCCAAAGGGATGACCGCCGACCGCATCCAGGGCTACCGGGCCGGCGTCGATGCCTACTTGCCCAAGCCCTTCGATCCAGAAGAGCTGGTGGCCATTGTCTCCAATCTCATTGAGCGCTCCCGCGCGGCTAGCCTCTCGGAAGTGGTGGCCCGCGAGCTGGCCTCGATTCGCGCCCTGTTGTCGGAGCGTACCCTGGCTGCCGCTCCTCCTCCACAGCCCTCTGCCCCTACCTCCTTGCCTCCACCCATCAAGGTAGAGCTGACGCCACGAGAACAGCAGGTGCTGGAGAAGGTGGCGGAGGGGTTGATGAACAAGGAGATCGCCAAGCAACTGCAGACCAGCGTGCGCAATGTGGAAAAATACGTCACCCGCCTCTTGAACAAGACGGGCACCAGCAGCCGCACGGAGCTGGTGCGCTACGCCCTCACCTACGGCCTGATCCGGTTGTAGTCCGCTTCCGTTACTTGCGCTCCCGCCTCCTGAACCAGCCGATCCCCAGCCCAGGCTTGCAGCTCCTTCGCCTCTTCCGGTTTGGTGGAAAAGGCCAGCGCCAGGGGCGCCGACGGAGGGACCAGCGCTGTCTCTGGCAGAACATCGTCAGGAAGCCTGAGCTGACAGGATCCCAGAAGCCAAGAGCTTCCAACCACAATCAAGAGAGGGGGAGAGTTTGGGGACGAAACTGGAGACGAAGCTGAGGCTGCGTGATAGCTACTTAGGCAGCTAGTGGTTGTAGCCAATCGCAGCACTTGGGCAGAGGCCCACGAAGCCAAGTTCTTAAGTAGAAGTTGCGCCTAGCACCATCTTCCCTTTAGCCTTAGCAAACCGAAGCGCATGGAATACTTGCCCCGTGCGCTACCGACGAGATGGGAATAGTGAGTATCCGAAGAGGTAGTTCTCCCTTCCCTAGGAGTCCTCCCTTTTCCAAAAGTTGAAACTCTTGCTATGCTTGGGCAGAGTCACTTTCTCCGCCTGTAGGGAAGAGCACTAGAGGTTACTAGCTGTGACACAAGCCAAGAACTTCGAGCAGTTAGGAGCTTTATTTTGGCAAGGATCTTACTCTGACTTTTTTGCCCAAGCTGAGCAAGAAGGTATCCCTTCAATTCTCCTGGAGACCATTGCTCTATCCATTGCCCCTGAGTTTGCGGAAAGGTATGGGGGTGGATCTCCGGAAGGATTGCTGTGGCCACAGGCAAGGCGATTTTTGCAGGTTCTTTCGATTGTCTATCAGCCTGTTGCAGAACGCATGCGGCAGGAAGCCTTGAAGCTGCCTGCACGCGACTACCAGCGACTCCAGCTCCTGGGACACAGCCTTGACTACTTCGCCAAAGCTGGGGAAGAGGATTCTGTGTGTCTAGTGCTGAAACAAATCCTAGAAGATTGGCCACCCGACGCTTTTGCCAACTCCCTTTATGATCCTCCGCTGGGAGAGGAGGTGGCGCGCCTGTGGCTATTCCAGATTACTCGATACCTTTATGACCTCTTTCAAGACGAACCTGATGCCTTTTCATCTCAAGTTAGTTCCCTCTATCATTTCTACCATCGAGAAGCTGCTGTTGCTTATAGTCATTGGGTCGGCCAACAACGAAAAAATGACTCTGCTCAGCCAGAGTGGTACATCCCACCAGAGATTCGACTGGATGAACCTTTCGGGAAGGCTCTTGCAGAAATCTGCAGGGATTCTTCTCTGCAAGTGGTAGTCGAGATAGGAGCAAGTAGTGGCGAGGGATCCACAGCTGTTTTGCGATATGCTCTTCCCAAATCTGCTCGTATTTACAGCATAGAAGCTCATCCTGAGCGCTACAGGGAGTTGGCTAAGAGGGTAAGCGAGGATCCCCGCTGTATTCCCATTCACGCTGCTGCCCAGCCTAGGATCGCTACAGTGGAGGAGGTGGAAGAATGGTTGGAATCTGGCTCTAGCATTTGGACTCCCTATGGCCGAGAGCAGGCTTTACAGTGGCGTCAGGGGGATGAAGACTTACTCAAGTCTGTTCCCACAGATGGGGCAAGCCGAGTTCCCAACCCCGACCTTCTTCTCATCGACGGTGGCGAGTTTACAGGCTGGTACGACCTGCAAGCTTTTTTAGAGCGGGGTGCTCGTCCCAAGTATATTGCCTTGGATGATATCCTTGCTTTCAAGAACAACCGCTCTTTCAGGGAGCTTCCTAGCTGTGGCTACCGACTCATTCGCTGGGGAAATGCCCGCAACGGCTTTGCCATCTTTAAGGATATTAAAGCTACCCTTCCTATTCATTTCTTCACCATTGTATTGGATGGACAACCCTACATTGAGCGCCACTACTCTGTCCTCTGTCAGTTGGATAGGTTAGGGATCCCCTGGCAATGGGTGGTGGTTGAGGGCGTTGCTGCCTTGCGGCATGACACAGGGTGGAGTTTGGCCAACGGTGGCCGGATCCCTGAGGAGTATGCTCAAGGGCACAGCTTAGATGGCACAGTTGAATACTTGAGAGACTTGGCGGCCAAGGATACCCATGTTCGGCTGGTTCAGAAGCCTGATGGCCAGTTTTGGGATGGCCAAATCGAAATGGTCAGGGCAGCTCAGCCTGATTATCCCTGCTTGCTGTGGCAGTTGGATGCTGATGAGATTTGGACAGCTGAACAAATCCGACGGGTGCATCGACGATTTGAAGCAGACCCCAGTTTAGAGGCAGCTCAGTTCTACTGTCGCTACTTTGTGGGCCCCAATCTTGTGTTGGACAACAAAGGCAAGTGGGGCAACAACCCTCAGATGGAGTGGTGGCGAGTTTGGAGGTGGGATCCCGCTGAGTGTGAGTGGCAAACTCACGAGCCGCCCATATTAACCCGAAATGGACAGGTTCCTAAGAAGGTTTTGACTGCAGACCAAGCAGAAGCAGAGGGCTTAGTGTTTGACCACTATGCCTATGCGTTGCGAAAGCAGGTGGAGTTTAAGGAGTCCTACTACGGCTATCAAGGGGCCGTAAAAGCCTGGGAAGAGCTGCAAAAAGCGGAAAAGCCCTGCTCGCTGCAGCCCTTTTTCCCCTGGGCATACGGGGATCCCTTAGTGGTAGAGGTGCGGGAGCGTCTTCACCTGTTTGTGGATGGAGTGTTCTTCCAATTTGCCCAAAGTGGTATTGCCACGGTTTGGCGCAACCTACTGCGAGAATTGCCCCGCTTTGGGATTCGCGTTACTTTCTACGATCGGGGGGGCATAGGAGAGCTACCCCAAGGTGTGGAGAGAATGCAGGGGCATCCCTTTAGCTATGCCTACTGGGATGATCCTGAGTTGCGGCAAGCCTTTGCTTGGTCGGGGGCGGACGTTTTTATGAGCACTTACTATACCTATCTAGCTCCTGACGTTCCTCAGGTGCTCCTGCTCCATGACATGATCCCAGAGCTACTGGGTTGGGATCTGGCAGATCCCATGTGGCGCCAAAAGCACGCCGCCCTTGAAGTAGCCACTCGCATCATAGCGGTTAGCCAAAACACGGCCCGTGACCTCCTTCGCCTAACTGGGAAAGAGGCGGTGGTAGCTCACCCCGGAGTTGACACCAGTGTGTTCAAGCCGGATCCCTCGGCTACCCCCAAACACTGGCTACTCATTCAATGCTCGCAAGGAACCTACAAACGACACGAGTTGTTCTTCGAGGCTTATCAGCAGTGGTCTTACAAGCCCTTTCCTGTCCTTTGCACCTATGGGTCGTTTGTTCCAGAGACCTACCGGCAAGCTGCAGCTCCTCAGCCTGTCTTCAGCGCTCGCCTAGATCTACAGGGCATGGTTCATGCCTACCAGAATGCTGTAGCTCTGGTTTACCCAAGTGCCTATGAAGGATTTGGGCTACCGGTATTGGAGGCCATGGCCTGTGGAACCCCTGTCATCATCTATCCCAACTCTGCCTTGGTGGAAGCGGGAGGAGATGCTGCGTTCTACGTAGAAGATTCCCTGGCAGATACGATGGCTCAGGTTTTGGATCCGAAGCTGCGCGCTGCAAAAATCAGCAAAGGCTTGGAGTGGGTCAAGTCTTTTACCTGGGAGCGCATGGCCAGAACGGTTCAGGAAGTCTTGCACTCTGCCGTGAGGCGATGAATTAGAATTACTTGGGTCGGGCGCGGGCGACCAGCTTATCCACATACTCGTTCCAGCGCAGACCCCGATGGGCTGGGATCCAGACCACCCGCACCTGAGGGCACTCCTGCTTGAGTTGATATAACTCCTCAACCAGATCCAAGTTTTCCACTGGCCCTGTGCGCCGCCGCCATCCCTGGGCTGCCCAGCGCTCCATCCAATCGTTATAAGTCTGCACGCAAAGGTGGGAGTCGCTGTAGATGGTCTCTACCGCGTTGCCCAGCGTATCCCGGCAGTATTGCAAGGCCCGAATGAGGCCGGTCAATTCCATGCGGTTGTTGGTGCTGGCGGGATCCCCTCCCCAAAACTCTTCCACAACCTGGTTGTCTCGAACCACCACTACCGCCCATCCCCCTGGTCCTGGGTTGGGAGAACAGCCCCCATCGGTAAAGATGCCGCTGTGGGGACATGCAACTAGCTGAGGAGGCTGAGCTACTGAGGTCTTGCCTGGCTGGGAGCTCTTAGCCATAAGTGGAAAAGCGCAGGACAGCTTTTCTAGGCGCCCGACACCGACGCTAAGGGTTGTGTCAAGCCCAAACGAGCGTAAAGGCGAGAAAAGTCAAAGTTTGCTGACATGAGTTCCTGGATACAGCGGACTTTCACCTCCTCGTGCAGGGGGATTTGGCCGAAAAGCCGTTCGATGCGGTTAATGGTAGTGAAGGTATCCAGATCTACCGAGAGGATCGGCACTTCCAACTCCTCTGCCCGCGAGCGAACGCGGGGATCAAGAGGTAGCTTGCCGGTCAAGATCAGGCAGAGGGTGGAAGTCTCCAGGGCAGCCAGTTGAATGTCGGTGCGATCGCCGCCGGTGATGACTGCCTTGTGTTCCAGGTTGCGGAAATATTTCAGGGCAGCGTTGACGTTCATCGCTCCCACGGCGATGTTTTCTACCATCAAATCCATCCGGTCCGGACAGCAGAGCACCTCCGCTTCCAGTTGCCGCACCAGCTTGCCGACGCTGACGCTGCGCAAAATGCGATGGGAGGGCAAAATGCCCAGAACCGGGATCCCTCGCGCTTCCAGAAAAGGTCGGACGACGACCTGGGCTGGCCCCATTTGGTCGGGCGGCACATCGTTGAGCAACACGCCGCACAGGTGGGATCCCAGTTGGCGGTGGGCAAAGAGAAGAGCATCGACCGCCGAAGGGGAACGGTAGCGGCTGACCAGCAGCACTGGGGCATTCAGAGCTTGGGCCATTTTGGCCAAGGAGAGGCCGAACACCTCTCCCTCGTAGAGACCGGCTGGGCCCTCTAGCAGAACCAAATCCGCAGGGGATGCCTTGACAAACTCCAGCAGAGAGGCAACCGAGCGAGCTGAATCCGGAGGAGACTGCCGCAGGTGAGCCAGCAAAGCTGCTTCGTCAAGCTGAAGGAGCATGGGGGGCATCTGGCTCAGCCGCAGGGTTTCTGCTATAAAGCGCACATCCGGATCCATTTCTCTGTCGCCTGTTCCGAGCGGCTTCCCATAGGCAACTTTCGCCCCCTGCTGCTGCAGATGCTTAGCCAAGCCCAAGATGGCTGATGACTTGCCGCTGCAAGGCTCCGTCGAGCCGATAAGGAGGAACTTAGACACGCAGAGCTCCTGAGAGGTCAGGGACACCAAGGGTGTGGCTGAAGCCACTTGCTTTGTTACTCAGTCTAACGGAAACGGCTTGGGGAAAAGCTTGCTTCAGGGCTGCTTCCCATCCCGACTACAAGCTAAGACGCCTCCTCTTCCTTCAAGTTCCCCAGGGCCGAGAGCAAGAGATCAGCCAATTAAGATCGCCTCTTCGGGGTAGGTCACCAGCGGACGGGGCTGCTGTTGGGCCAGAGCCAAGACAATGGTCAGCGCCCCCAGCCGGCCCCAGAACATCACCAAGACAATGAGCAGTTGGCCGAAGAGGTTGAGCTCTCCCGTGAACCCCGTCGAGAGGCCACAGGTAGCAAAAGCAGAAATGACCTCGAAGAGCACCGGCTCCAGCCTGCTGTTGTGGTGGGTAATTAAGATCAGCCAAGTTGCCAATAGCACCACGAACAGGGAGACCGTCAACACCGCTGCTGCCTTGCGCACCATCGAGGGATCCAAACTGCGCCCGGCAATCTGAGCGCTGGGCAAGCCGCGGGCGTAGCCCCACAAGGCCAGCACCAACACCGCTAAGGTGCCAGTGGTGGTGCCGCCTCCCATCGAGGCCGGTGCCGCGCCGATAAACATCAGCGTCATCAGCAGCAACTGGCTTGCTGGCGTCAAGTCCTCAATCGGGATCCCGGCAAACCCAGCAGTGCGGGCCGAAACCGACTGAAAAAACGCCAGGCCCAGGCGGCGAGGCCAACTCAGCTCGCGCAGGGAGCCGCCAGGCAAACTCTCGGCCAAGAACATCCCCAAGCCGCCTGTGCAGAGCAGAACCACCACCACAACCAGAGTGATGCGGGTGTGCAAAGAGGGGCGGTGGCCCCGCGGCCAGGTCAACAAATCCGACAAAACCGGGATGCCCAGGCCGCCGATAAAAATGAGAGTGCCCAAGATCGCCAGCGACAGTCCATCGGTGGGGATCCCCTCTTGCCCAAATAGATCAAACCCGGCATTGCAAAAAGCAGAGACGGCGTGAAAAATTGCCAGAAAAACCGCCCGACCCGGGCCATAGAGATCCCGCCAGTGCACCCAGAGCAGCAAGGCCCCCCCCAGTTCAATGAGGGTAACCCCGATCAGCACCCGCCGCGTCAATTCCAGGATTGCCCCCGGATCGATCAGGCCCAGGGAGTTGCAGAGGGCCAGGCGATTGAGCAGGGAAATGCGCCGCCCAAGCAGCTGAAACACCACCACCGCCACCACCATGAAGCCTACCCCGCCAATTTGGATGAGGAGCAGCAGCAGGATCTGGCCTAGGAAAGTGAGATCCTCTGCCGCCACAATCGTCGAGAGCCCCGTCACGCTCAGGGCCGATGTGGCCGTGAATAGGGCCTCATTCCAGCTCAAGGGATCCCCCCGGCCGACCCCCGGCAGCTTAAGCAGCAAAGTCCCCACCACTACCAACAGGCCCAGTCCGGCCACCAACCGTGATGGCGGTGGCAGCGGGCGACGCCTGTCTCCAAAAAAGAGCCGCTGTAAGGGGTTGGCCAGTAGCCGAGACTGAGAAGAAAAGCGGGGGGAACTCCAGCGCTCAGCCCCCTCCGGTTGCAACGGCGGGACGCGGCCCTCTCTCATCGAACCTTTACCCCTACATCTCATTCAGCCGCGAGATGTTGGTGTTGGCCCCCAGCACCACCAGCAGATCTCCCTTCTCCAGAACATAGTCTGCTGGCGGCGAGACCACCAGCGACTGTTTTCGCTTCACGACTAGAACCGTGATGCCAAAGCGGCGGCGCAAGTCCGACTCCGCCAGCGTATGACCCACCAGGGCCTCCGGCACCTCCAGCTCAGTAATGCTGTAGCCGGGCTCCAGCTCCAGTTGATCCAGGATCCCTGGTGCTGTTAGCACCTGCGCCAAGCGCCGCCCTGCCTCCTGCTCCGGCAGCACCACCCGATCTGCCCCTACTCGCAAGAGAATCGAGCGCTGCCGCTCCGTGGAAGCCTTGCAGATAACATTACGTACCCCCAGACTCTTGAGGGCTACCGTCGTCAGCAAATTGCTCTCGAAATCGCTGCCAATGGCCACCACCACCGTGTCAAAGGAGGGAATATCCACCGCCCGCAGGGCGTCTTCATCGGTGGAATCCAGCGCCACCACCTGCGTCAGCTGGTCCGCCAGGCGCTGCACGATCTCGCGGCTGCGGTCGATCCCCAAAACGTTATGCCCTCGCTCCATCAGCGTGAGGGCCAAACTTGTGCCAAAGCGCCCCAGCCCAATTACCGCATACTCGCGCTCCGCCCGCCCCATCCACCCCCTGACCCTTTCTGCCAAAACCAGCCATCGATCATAAGCCATGCAGTCGGGCTCGGTAGAGCTGTCATCTTAGGCAGACTCCGGCTTGGGCAAGGTGGAGGGGTGGGGGATCAACTCGCCCGTAGAGCGACGCTCCACCATCTCGGCGGTAATACGCACGTGCTTGATGTCGCGCCGCGAGGGAGCCTCGTACATCACATCCAGCATCAGCTCTTCCACAATCGCCCGCAGCGCCCGTGCCCCGGTTTTGCGGCGGTAGGCCTCCTTGGCAATGGCAGAAATGGCAGCTGGCTCAAACTCCAGCTCCACTCCGTCCATGCGCAAAAGCTTCTGGGCCTGCTTGAGGATGGCATTTTTAGGCTGCGTCAAGATGGCCTCGAGGGCCTTCTCGTCCAGGGGATCCAGCGTAGCCACCACTGGCAGCCGCCCGATGAACTCTGGGATCATGCCGTACTTGATCAAATCCTCCGGCTCCAGCGCCTTGAGAGCATCGGCTAGGCGTTGCTCGCGAGTAACCGCTGGTTGATCCCCTGGCTTGATGAACCCCACCGATCTTTTGCCAATGCGCTGCTCGATGATCTTCTCCAGGCCGACAAAAGCCCCTCCACAGATGAAGAGAATGTTGGAGGTATCCACTTGAATGCAATCTTGGTAGGGGTGCTTGCGACCTCCCTGCGGAGGCACGTTGGCAATAGTCCCCTCAAGCATCTTCAGCAGGGCCTGCTGGACGCCTTCCCCGGAAACGTCGCGAGTAATGGAGGGGTTTTCGCTCTTGCGGGCAATCTTGTCGATTTCATCGATGTAGACAATGCCGCGCTGGGCTTGCTCCACATCCATGTCGGCCACCTGCAGCAGGCGCAGTAGGATGTTTTCCACATCCTCCCCCACATAGCCAGCTTCTGTGAGGGTTGTGGCATCGGCAACGGCAAAAGGCACATCCAGCAGGCGGGCCAGGGTCTCAGCCAGGAGGGTCTTGCCAGATCCAGTAGGACCAATGAGAAGGATATTGGACTTTTGCAGCTCCACCTCCTCCAGTTCTGCCAATCCAGCGCTGCCAGGATTGGCTTTGGCAGCTAGCCGCTTGTAGTGGTTGTAGACTGCTACCGATAAGATCTTCTTGGCCTTTTCCTGGCCAATCACGTACTGGTCGAGATAGCGCACAATCTCCCGCGGCTTAGGCAACTGAGCCAAAGAAGGCAAGCCGCGCGGGGGCTTTTTAGGAGCTTCCCGCCGTCTGGCAGCAGGAGCTGAGGCTGGCGAGCTGTTGCCGTTGTAGAGCTCCTCCTCCAGAATTTCGTTGCACAGCTCCACACATTCATCGCAGATGTAGACCCCTGGCCCTGCAATCAGCTTGCGTACCTGATCCTGAGACTTGTTGCAGAAGGAACACCGCAATTGGGAGTCATGCTTGGCCATGGGATCCTCGTCGCTGTTGGCTGTTGAAGTAGGTACCCGAAAAAGCGGCTTGCCTTCCCTCGCCGCAGGGTGAGATGAATTGGCTAGAAAGGCAAATAACCTGGTGAGCCAAGTATTCCTAGTCTAACACTTCCATTGCCAGGGATCCCTCCTAGCGCTGCCTGGCTTGAGCTTACCTTAGAGGGGGAAAAGCCCATAGGAAAACCGCTCGACTTAACGCCGAGCGGCGGATGGTGTGAGGAGTGAACGGAAACATGCGTCTCCGCTACTTCTATGATAGGGGAACATCGCCGGCTGCTGCCAAGGGGACTGGCGGGGAAGAAGAGGGCTCTGCACTGTTCCTGAGCAAGGCCAAAGCAGGTCTTGACACGTGTCTATTGCATCCAAAAGGGGAAGGGACTTTCCTTGTTTCGTCCGCTTCCCCTTCCGGCGTTCACTCCTCACAGAGTTGAATATAAACCATCTCCAAGGCCAGGACAAGCTGGGCCGCCTAAATTTTTCCCTGAGGCTCCACTTAAGAATGGGGATTGCCAGGATCCAAAGCCAACAGCTCCGCTTCGCTCAGCAGGGGGATCCCCAATTCTTGAGCCTTTTTGAGCTTGGAGCCAGGGTCTGAACCCACCACCACGTAGTCTGTTTGGCGGCTAACACTGGCGGTTACCTTGCCGCCGCGGCTTTCAATCCAAGCCTTGGCCTCCTGGCGAGACAGGGTAGGCAGGGTGCCGGTAATCACAAACTTCTTCCCAGCCAGCACCTGAGCAGCCGCAGGGGCCTTTTGCTGAGGCAGGGCAGGGATCCCTAACTCGCGCAGCTCCTGCAGGAGCTGCTGGTGGGCTGGATCGGCAAACCAGGACACCACTGCCTCGGCAATTTCTCTTCCTATCCCGTAGATTTGGGCGATGTTCTCAATGCTGGCCTGGGCCAAGAGTTCAGGGGTGGGGAAGTGCTGGGCCAAAGTTTGGGCAGTTACCACTCCCACATGGGGGATCCCCAAGCCGTAGAGCACACGCTCCCAGGGCTGTTGGCGGGAGCGCTGGATGGCTTGTACCAGCTTCTGGCTGGAGCGGGATCCCATCCCCTCCAAGCTTTCCAACTGTTCCGGGGTGAGGCGGTAGAGATCGCTTACGGTGCGCACTCCTAGCTTTTCCACCAACTGGGCTACTCGCTTTTCCCCTAAGCCTTCGATATCCAGAGCGTCGCGGCTAGCCCAGTGCTGCAGTTGACCCCTGATCTGGGCAGGACAGTCGGGATTAGGGCAGCGGGTTATCGCCTCGCCAGCAGGGCGAACCAAAGGGGTGCCGCACTCGGGACAGTGGCTGGGCAGGCGATAGCGAACGGCATCGGGGGGGCGCAGCTCCTTGAGGATCCCCACCACCTCAGGGATGATCTCGCCTGCCTTGCGCACGATGGCGGTGTCGCCAATGTGGACATCCAGCTCCTCGAGGCGATCGGCGTTGTGCAGGCTGGCACGGCTGACGGTGGTGCCGGCTAGCAGCACCGGCTCCAGCTCCGCCACTGGTGTAACGGCCCCAGTGCGGCCAACGCTGGCCACGATAGCGCGGATGCGGGTGGGGACTTCCTGGGCAGGGTATTTGAGGGCAATGGCCCAGCGGGGGAATTTTTGCGTAAAGCCGGCCTCCTCTTGCAGCCGCAGGGAGTTGAGTTTAACCACCACCCCATCGCAGGCATAGGGAAGCTGGGCCTGCCGCCACCGCTCGTAGAACTGGGCCACCTCTTGGAGGTTCCGACAGACCTGGGAAAGAGGATTGACAGGCAATCCCAGTTCTTTCAGCCGCTGCAGACACTCCCACTGGGTTTGGGGAGGATCCCCGGCGGGCCACCCCTCCGGCCAGTGGAGAGCATAGGCAAAGAAGCTAAGCTTGCGGGCGGCAACCACGCGGCTATCCAATTGGCGCAAGGTGCCGGCGGCGCAGTTGCGCGGGTTGGCAAAGGGAGGATCCCCAGCGGAGCAGCGCTCGCGGTTGATGCGCTCGAACTCGGCAAGGGGAAGATAGGCCTCTCCTCGCACCTCCAGGACTGGCGGGGGATTGGCGGTTGCCAAGCGCAGGGGAATGGAAGGGATGGCACGGACATTGGGGGTGATGTCTTCGCCCACTTGGCCATCGCCGCGGGTGGCCCCCCGCTGGAGCAGCCCATCCACGTAGGTCAGCGCCAGGGCCGCGCCATCGATCTTCAGCTCGCACACGTACTCCAGCTCCCCTTCTTCAGGAGTCCGCCCCAGCAGCCGCAGCAGGCGCTCCTGCCATCCTTTAAGCTCTTCCAGGTTGAAGGCATTTTCCAAGCTGTAGAGGGGAACGCGGTGGGAAACCGTAGGAAACTGCTCAGCGGGTTTTTCCCCTACCCGCTGGGTGGGGCTGTCGGGGGTAATCAGCTCGGGATGGGCCTGCTCTAGCTCCTGCAGCTCGCGGTAGAGGCGGTCGTAAACGCTGTCTTCCAGGATGGGGGCATTGTGGACGTAGTAGGCGATGCTGGCTTTTTGCAGCAGGGCGCGCAGCTCACGGGCGCGTTCTTCCAGTTTGGGATCCATACCGTCAGCACTACGCTTGTTCTAGCAGCCTTGGGGAGGCGTATCCGCCAATTTTTGCTCCTGCAGGTATTGGTAGGCTTGGGCGGCAGCGGCCATTTCCGCCGCCTTTTTAGAGCGCCCCTCGCCACGGCCCCAGCATTGGCCTTGGCCCCAAACTTCCATGGTGAAACGGGGCGGGTGCTCCTGGGCAGCCACGAGGCGATACTCTGGCAAAATGCCCCACCAGCGCTGGGTTAGCTCCTGCAGCGCAGCCTTGGGGTTGCGACGAGTGGGATCCTGGAACCACTGCTCTACCCGTTGGCGAAAGTAGGGATCCAGCCAGGGGTGCAGCCGGGACAGGGTGTGGATGCCCCAGCTGAGGTACAGGGATCCCAGCAGGGCCTCAAAAGCATCCGCCAGGCGTCGTGCCCGACCCGCCAAGTCGTTTTGGCAGCTAGATCCCAGCTCGAGGTAACGCTCCAGGCCATGCAGATCCGCCAGTTCCGCTAGGTGAGCATCGCTGATGAGATCGGAGCGAATTGCTGTTAGTTCTCCTACTGACAGGTGAGGATAGGACTGGAACAAGAACTCAGTGGCCAAAATCCGTAGGACGGAATCCCCCAGAAACTCTAGCCGGTCGTTGTTGCGCTGGCCATCCCGGGAAGGGTGAATCAAAGCCTGATCCAGTAAGTCCCAGCGCAATTGCTCCAGCCAGGTGGGATCTTTGAACCCTAGGCGAGCTAGCAATTGCTCCAGCAAGCGACGACGGGGCAAGATGAGTTCAACCATACAGCTCAAGCCAAACTTGCAGCCCCTTGAGGGAGGAGGGCAGGAAGGCAAAACCGCCCTTAACCCCCTAGGCGCTGAGTTTCTGTCCAAATCATACATAGTCGCTGCTGGGGATCGCGGTAACGTGGGGATAGGAGCCTAGAGGCTCCAAGGGCAAGCAAAGAGTGCGGTCTCATGCTGCCGAGTGGCTCCGAAAACCCCGCCCAGCCAGCGGCCCAGTCTGGGCAAGGAGTTGAGTCTCCAGGCCCGCGGACCACAGCTCCCTACGTGGTGTTGCATGGCCACTTCTACCAGCCCCCGCGCGAGGATCCCTGGCTGAACCGCATTGAGCGCCAGCCCAGCGCCCACCCCTTCCACGACTGGAACGAGCGCATTCTGGCGGAGTGCTATCGGCCCAACGCCTTTGCCCGCATCCTTGATGAGCAAGGGCAGGTGGTGCGCATTGTCAATAACTATGAGTTCATGAGTTTTAACTTCGGCCCCACCCTCCTTGCCTGGCTGGAGGAGCACGACGTTGAGGTCTACCAGCGCATCCTGGCTGCCGACCGTCTCAGCGCCGAGCGGCTGGAGGGAAAGGGCAATGCCATTGCCCAGGTCTACAACCACGTCATCCTGCCCCTAGCCAATGAGCGGGACAAGTACACGCAGATCCGCTGGGGAATCGCCGATTTCCAGCATCGCTTTGGCCGCTTCCCCGAAGGCATGTGGCTGGCGGAAACCGCTATCGATGCAGCAACGGTTAAGGCCTTGGTCGACTGCGGGATCCGCTTTGTCATCCTAGCCCCCAGCCAGGCGCAGCGCATTCGCCCTTTGGGGCAAACGGAATGGATCGATGTCAGCCAGGGCCAGATCGATCCCAGCCGGCCCTATCGCTGCTTTACCCCCGACCGAGGCGGCTACCTAGATGTTTTTTTCTTTGACGGCCCCATCTCCCGCGACCTTGGCTTTGGCGATATTGCCTACAGCACCCAGGCGCTGGCGGAGCGGCTCCAGTTGGCCATTCGCCCCGACCGAGAAGTCCAACTCATCAACTGTGCCACGGATGGCGAGACCTTTGGCCACCACAAACGCGGAACCGAGCGTACCCTGGCCTATGCCTTCTGCGAGGAGTTTCCCCGCCGAGGCTGGCAAGTGGGCAACTACGCCCATTTCCTCAGCCACCACCCTCCCACCTGGGAGGTGCAACTAAAGCCAGTTACTGCCTGGAGCTGTGCCCATGGGGTGGGGCGGTGGTCACGGGACTGTGGCTGTGGGGCAGTGCCTG
The DNA here is from genome assembly GCF_047502745.1 of Synechococcus sp. F70.1. Lineage (NCBI taxonomy): Bacteria > Bacillati > Cyanobacteriota > Cyanophyceae > Synechococcales > Synechococcaceae > Synechococcus > Synechococcus sp. F70.1. Next base: position 16,621 of record NZ_JANSJL010000124.1, on the reverse strand, counting down.
GCTGGCACCAACGCTGGCGGCAACCGCTGCGGGAGGCCCTCAACTGGCTGCGGGATCAGTTGGCCGAGATCTACGAGACGGAGGCTAAGGCCTACCTGCGGGATCCCTGGCTGGCTCGGGATCGCTACATCGAGGTGATCTTGGATCGGGAGCGCAGGGAGGCATTTTTGCAGGAGCACCAAAGCCACCGCCTCACTGCCGAAGACCGGGTGCAGGTGCTGCGCCTGTTGGAGATGCAGCGCTACAGCCAACTGATGTTCACCAGTTGCGGTTGGTTCTTTGAAGAACTCGCTCGCCCTGAGGGGGTGCAAATCCTGCGCTATGCGGCGCGGGCCATTGAGTTGGCAGCGGCTGCCACCAAGGTGGATCTGGAGGAGGAGTTTCTGCTTCGCCTAAGCAAGGCCCCCAGCAACCTCGAACTCTACAAAGACGGCCGAGGAGTTTACCAAGCTTTGGTGCGCCCCCGCCGGGTTAGCCCGCAGCGGCTCGTGGCCCAGCACGCCATGCTTTCCCTGGTCAACGGCGTACCTCGCTCCTCTGGGTATATGCTGGAGCCGGTGGATCAGGAGCGCCTAGCTATAGGGGGATCCACGCTGCTGGTGGGGAGGGTGAAGCTCTCTTTTCCCACCACCTCTGAAGAGCACGACCTCACCTACGCTCTACTCCACCTGGGCGGCTGGGACTTTCAATGTGGCGTCAAGCCGTTTCCAGGGCAGCGCGGCTACGAGCAGTTGAAAGCCAGTCTGCTGTCTAGCTCCCGCAGCCGCATCCAGCTCGTCCTAACCCTGCAAGAGCTGCTGGGACCGGAAACCTTCGACCTCAACGCCCTAACGGAGGAAGACCGGCAGCAGATGCTGCGCTGGCTTACCCAGGACACGTTGGAGCGCTTGGCCCAGCTCTATCGCCAAACCTACCTGGAGAATTACGGGGTTTTGATGGCTTTTCGGGCCGATGGCCTGCCGATCCCGGAAGAGCTGTTGGCCGCCGCCCAGATTACCCTCAACCAGCGCCTATTGAGCAGCTTACGGGCCATGGAAATAGAAGAGGGCAAGCGGGATCACCTGCTGGAGTTGCGAGCAATTGCCCGCGAGGCAGAGCAGTTGGGGTGTCAGTTGCGGCAGGAAGAGGCAGCCCGGGTCTTGGATCGGCTCTTGCAGCGGGGGATGTGGCAGCTGGCCCAGGCAGCCGACTCGGAAACCCTCAGCGAGCAGCTCCACAACTTGGAAGAGTGGCTGCAACTGGCTGCCGATCTGGGCCTGCCCATCCGCTTGGATCGCCTCCAAGAGCTCTACCTACTGGGATTGGAGCGCCGGCGTTCAGAACTACTCCGCAGCAGCCTAGAGCGTGCCCCTGGCCGGATCCCTGCCGAAACCCTACGCCGCTTGCTTCAGCTGGGACAACAGCTTCGCATTAATGTCGGTGCCTGGCTACAGCAGCTACCGCCCCCGGCCGCTACCGAGGGCTAGCCCAGCTCCCATCGGGATGACAGGATTCGAACCTGCGACCCCTTCGTCCCGAACGAAGTGCGCTACCAAGCTGCGCTACATCCCGCGATCCAACTTACAGCGCAACAATTCTAGCACGCTGACTAGCCAAGCACGATCCTCGCCGAGCCAATCTGCGCTAAGCTGCAAGAGCCCACCTTTCCGTAGGCGAGGTATGCCTCAGCCCAAGGGTTTTAGCCCCTCGCAGCCCGAAAAACAGGCAGCAAAGACCAAAGCCGCCAAGCGCAAGGAAGCAGCCAAACGCTACGACGAGCTGAAAGCCAAAGGAATGCCGGAGTTTGCCATTTTTGCCCGGCGCCGCCAGGCTGAGCCCGGCAAACCCAACCCTTGGCTGCCCGTGGGATCCCTGGCGGTCAGTCGCTCCAGCGCCATCCACCAGGCCATCTTCCAAAACGAGGAAGAGCTTAAAAAAGCAGCTGTCCGCCTCTTTCCCCGTCTTGGCAAAGTTAAAGACGAGCTGGAATTTGGCTTTCGCCTCAAAGACAAAGAGTTTCAGGACGAGCCCATCCAGGTGGCAGTCCGACCCCAGCCTTCGCCCTTTCAGCTTTGGATGGACAAGGTGCGCGGGTGGCTGGGCCTGGGCAAAAGAGCTACCCAAACCTCCAAGAAAGGCTAGGTGTGGCAAATGTGCTCCCTGTCGCAGGAAGGGCTGGGGGAGCAAAAGGAGCACAGCCCTTGGGGAGAGCTAGGTGACGACGTCCGGCTGCTGCCGACCAGTGCGGGCGCGGATTTGGGCAAAGTGATCCGCTAGTTGGATCAGCTCGGCCAGGGCCGCCTGGGGATCCAAACCCTGCCGCCTGGGATCTGGCTCAAACCGCTCCAAGTACACCCGCAGGGTGGCGCCGTGGGTGCCGGTGCCAGAGAGGCGATAGACGATGCGCGAGCCATCCTCAAAGCCGATGCGGATCCCTTGGTGGCGGCTGGTGCTGCCGTCTACGGGATCGGTGTAGCTGAAGTCATCAGCATAGGCCACCGTCCGCGTGCCAAAGCGCTGTCCCACCCAGCCGGACACGGAGCGCCGCAAGTGCTCCATCAGCTCCCCGGCCACCTCCACCGGCAGCCCCTCGTAGTCGTGGCGGGAGTAGAAGTTGCGTCCGTAGGTGCGCCAGTGCTCTTCCACAATCTGTCGCACCGACTGCCGTCGCACAGCGAGGATGTTGAGCCAAAAGAGAACAGCCCAGAGGCCATCTTTTTCGCGGATGTGGTTGGAGCCGGTGCCGAAGCTCTCCTCACCGCAGAGGGTGACCTTGCCGGCATCCAGGAGGTTGCCGAAAAATTTCCAGCCCGTAGGGGTTTCGTAGCAAGGGATCCCCAGCTTGGCCGCCACCCGATCTGCCGCCTGGCTGGTGGGCATGGAGCGGGCGATCCCGGCCAGCCCCTCCCGGTAGCCGGGCACCCAGTGGGCGTTGGCAGCCAACACCGCCAGACTGTCGCTAGGAGTTACGTAGAACTGGCGGCCCAGGATCATGTTGCGATCCCCATCCCCGTCGGAGGCGGCGCCGAAATCCGGCCCATCCTCCCGAAACAGCAGCTTCACCAGGGCGCGGGCGTGCACCAGGTTGGGATCCGGGTGGAGGCCGCCAAAATCCGGCAGCGGCTGGCCGTTAAGGACACTGCCCTGGGGCGCTCCTAGAACTTTCTCCAGGATGGCGTGGGCATAGGGGCCAGTGACGGCGTGCATGGCGTCGAAGGCGATGCGAACCCCAGAAGCCAGGTAGTCGCGAATGGCATCAAAGTCGAATAGACGCTGCATTAGATCCAGATAGTCGGCCACAGGGTCGATAACGCAGACCGTCAGGGATCCCAGCCGTTGCTCCCCTAGGCGATCCAGATCTACGTCCGGGGCCTCTAGGATGCGGTACTCGCGGATCCGCTGGGTGCGGGCGTAGATGGCCTCGGTCACCTTCTCCGGGGCGGGGCCGCCGTTGCCGATGTTGTACTTGATGCCAAAGTCTCCTTGCGGACCGCCAGGGTTGTGGCTGGCTGAGAGGATGATGCCGCCGTAAGCTCCGTATTTGCGGATGAGGCAGGAGACCGCTGGCGTGGAGAGGATCCCCCCTTGACCTACCAACACCCGCCCAATGCCGTTGGCTGCCGCCATCTTGAGCAGGATCTGGATAGCCTCTCGGTTGTAGTAGCGGCCATCTCCCCCAACCACCAAGGTTTGGCCGGCAGATCCCTCGAGGACGTCAAAGATGGATTGGACAAAGTTCTCCAGGTAGTGGGGCTGCTGGAACACCTGTACCGGCTTGCGCAGGCCGGAAGTGCCAGGTCTTTGGTCAGGGAAGGGGGCAGTGGTGACCGTGCGGACGCTCATACCCTAGGCTGGCGAAACTATCCCGTTCCTCGAGGCAGAACTTGGCCAGAGCGGTACCTGAACCTGCTACTTCACTAGCTCGAAGACGTTGAACATGGGCAGGTACATGGCCACAATGATGCAGCCCACCATACCACCCACGATCACAATCATCAAAGGCTCAAGCAAGCTGGTCAGGGCGCGCACTGCCTCCTCCACTTCCAGCTCGTAGAAGTCGGCTGTCTTCATCAGCATGGCATCCAGCTCCCCCGTCTCCTCGCCGACGCTGATCATCTGAACGGCCATCAGGGGAAACACCTTGGCCTTAGCTAGGGCAGGGGCGATCTGCCCCCCCTCCGAGATGGATTGGCGGGCGGCGTCGATGGCGTTGGCCACCACCTGGTTGCCCGAGGTATCCCGCACAATTTCCAAGGCAGTCAGCACCGGCACGCCAGAGCGGGTGAGAGCGCCAAAGGTACGGCAGAAGCGGGCCACCGCCGACTTCTGGATCAGATCCCCGAAGAGAGGGAGCTTGAGGGCCAGCGCGTCGATGGTCTCCTTGCCAGCCGGGGTGCGGTAGAAGCGGCGAAAGGCAAAAAAGACCATTACCAGAAAGCCCACCAGACCCAAGCTGTACTGGGGTGTGCGTAGGAACTTGCTGACGTTGATGAAAAACTGAGTAAAGGCAGGCAGCTCCCCCCCCAAGTCGTTGTAGATGCTCTCAAACGTGGGCAAGATGAAGAGCACCATGCCCAAGAAGATCAAGACAGCCAAGATCGTCACCACCACTGGGTAGGTCATGGCCGACTTGATCTGCTTCTGCAGGCGATCCATGTCCTCCAGCAGCTTGGCCAGGCGGTTGAGCACCTCATCGAGCACGCCGCCCACTTCCCCTGCCTGCACCATGCTGCAGTAGAGGCTGTCGAAAGCATCTGGATAGGGGCGGATGGAGTCGGAGAGGTTTTTCCCCGCCTCCACCTCTGCACGGATGGCCCTCAGGTATTTTTTGAGCTTGGGGTTGCCGGTTTGCTCCTCCATGATGGTGAGAGAGCGAACCATCGACACGCCGGCGTTGATGAGAGCAGCAAATTGCCGGGAGAACACTGCCTTGTCGCGAATGTCGATGGATCGCAGCATCGAGAAATCGAAAGACGTATCCAGGGAGAAAAAGGGCTTCTCCTCCTGAATGTCCTCCGGTTTGGCGAAAATCCCCTCGCGGCGCAGCCGTGCGCGAGCCTCGGTCAAGTTGTTGGCCACCACCGTCAGGCGTACCGGCTGACCGGCCTTTAACCCCCGAACCTTGTAGCGCGGCATGGCTTACCCCTGCTTGGATGCTTTCTAAAACTCCGGAGTGGGAGTCTTGCAACCTCAGCCAAACCGCCACTCTCCCCCAGCTAGAGCTTAGCTACAGATGAGACCGGCGGC
>NZ_JANSJL010000124.1:0-11295 GCF_047502745.1 Synechococcus sp. F70.1 | reverse complement strand
AGCCAAACCGCCACTCTCCCCCAGCTAGAGCTTAGCTACAGATGAGACCGGCGGCCAAAGGCTGGCGGGGAACTTCCAGGCAGGGATCTCTAGCGACGGACAGTAACCGCTGCTGGCCGCTGCTGCTGAACTGCCGCGGCTGGGGAAGGCCCGGCAACGTTGCCCAAAAGCCGCTGCAACTCCTCAGGACGAGAGGTCTTGGACATGGCCGTCTCGAAGTCAATCTTGCCCTGCAGGTAGAGGTTGGCCAGATCCTGCTCCAGGGTTTTCATGCCCTGCTTGCCGCCCGTCTGGATGGCCGAGTAGATCTGGGCCGTCTTGCCCTCCCGAATGAGGTTGGCGATGGCTGGGGTGACCACCATGATCTCCTGCACCAGCACCCGGCCTGGCTCCCCTGGCTTGGGGTTGAGGCGGCGGGCCAAAGTTTGCGAGAAGACGGCCTTGAGAGAGTTAGAAAGCTGCACGCGAATCTGCTGCTGTTGCTCCGGCGGGAACACGTCCACCAGGCGATCCACCGTCTGGGCAGCCGAGCTGGTGTGCACCGTGGCAAAGCAGAGGTGGCCGGTTTCGGCGGCGGTGATGGCTAACTGGATGGTCTCCAGATCCCGCATCTCCCCGATCAAAATCACATCCGGATCTTCCCGCATCGCCGCCCGCAGGGCATTGGCAAAGCTCTTGGTGTCTTCGCCCAACTGCCGCTGGTGGATGATGCTGCGGATGGGGGTGTAGATGTACTCAATGGGATCTTCAATGGTGAGGATGTGCTCAGCTCGCTCGCGGTTGATGAAGTCGATGATAGCGGCCAAAGTGGTGGATTTGCCGGATCCCGTTGGTCCCGTTACCAGCACCAGGCCCCGCGGCAGTCGCGCAACTTCCTTGCAGATGTCGGGCAGGCCCAGCTTTTCAATGCTGGGGATTTCCGAGGCCAGAGCTCGCATGGCGCAGGCATAGGCGCCGCGTTCGCGATAGACGTTGACCCGGAAGCGCCCGATCCCGCGCACGCCATAGGAGCAGTCCAGCTCCCAGTTCTGCTCCAATTGTTTTCGCTGGGTGTTGTTCAACATGCTGAAAATGAGCCGCTGCACCTCCTCAGGCGTGAGGGGATCATACTCTGTTGGCTGGAGTTCGCCATTGATGCGGAAGTAGGGAGGCAAGCCGGCTGAGATGTGGATATCGGAACCGCCCCTCCGGATGATTTCTTCCATCAGGTCTTCGATCATCAGTTGTTTCATAGGACTTCCCTCTCCAATCAATGGCGTGAGTTGCTCCGGTGAAGCTGACAAGAGTCAAACTAAAACTTCGGCGTCAAGCAGTACGGACAATCCATCCACTCCACTCGCAGGGCAGCACCGCAGTTGCGGCAGGTGCTAAGGGCCTTGGCACGAGCCTTCAGCTCGGTCTCCAAGCCTTTGTCGGTGAGGATGACTCGATCCACCTCCTCCAGCGTGGTTAGCCCCTGCTTCACCAGCATCAGACTGTAGGCCAATAGGGTCTTCATGCCGCTTTCAACTGCCGCCTCCCTGAGCACCTCGGTGGGAGCCCCCTTGTTGATCAAGTCGGCCAAGCGGTCGTTCATGCGCATGAACTCGTACACCCCCACCCGGCCTTTGTAGCCCACGCCCCCGCAGTTCTCACAGATGGGTTTGCCGGTGGCCTTGCGCTGTTCTATCTCTTTGGGGGAGAGCTGGTTGGCTTTGTAGAAGGTCAGCTGTTCGTTGTCGCCGCTGAGGCTAAGGCCATAGCGGGCCAGTTCCTCGGGGGTAGGGTGGTACGGGATCCGACACTCAGGACATACCCGCCGCAGCAGGCGCTGGGCCAGCACCCCCAGTAGGGAACTGGAGATCATAAACGGCTCGATCCCCATCTCCGTCAGGCGGGCGATGGCACTGGGGGCATCGTTGGTGTGCAGGGTAGTCAACACCAGGTGACCGGTGAGGGAGGCTTCGATGGCGGTTTTGGCTGTCTCGTGGTCGCGGGTTTCCCCCACCAGGATGACATCCGGGTCTTGCCGCAGAAAAGCCCGCAGGATCATGGCAAAGTCCATGCCCTTCTCCCGGAGAACCTGTACCTGGGTGATCCCCGGCAGAGAGTACTCGATGGGATCCTCGGCGGTGCTGATGTTGATGCCTGGATCATTTAGCTCCGCCAGGGCCGAGTAGAGGGTGGTGGTTTTCCCGGATCCAGTGGGCCCGGTTACCAGGATTAGACCAAAGGGTCTCCTCACAACCTCCTTGAAGCTGGCAAGGGTCTCTGGGTCGGTGATCAGCTTATCCAAGCCCAGTTGCGTGGCGGAGTTATCCAGGATGCGCAGGACAATCTTTTCCCCGTAGCGGGAGGGCAGGGTGCTAACGCGAAAGTCCACCTTGCGCCCTTTGAACATCCGCCGAATGCGCCCGTCCTGAGGCAGGCGCCGCTCGGCAATGTTCAGGTTGGCCATGATCTTGAATCGAGCGGTAAGAGCAGGAATGATCTTTTTGGGGAAGTTCTCAAAAGCCTGCCGCAGCACCCCGTCCTTGCGGAAGCGAATGCGCAGGTTTTCTTCCTGCGGCTCGATGTGGATGTCAGATGCCCGTTCCTGCAGGGCCTTGATCAGGATTTGGTTGGACAATTTGATGATCGGGGCATCGTCTGCCGATTTGAGTTGCTGCTCCAGAGAGGTCTCGCCGGCCTCATCAACAGCGACATCCTCGATGCTGTCTAGATCAATCTCGGCAGTGTTGACCACCACCTCTTCTTCCTCTTGGGGGGCAACTTGGCTGGCGACATCTGTGTCGTTGATCCCCTTGACAGCCAGCAGTTCCGCCTGTGCATCCATGTAGCGGTTGATCAGGGTCTCGAAGTCCTGCTGGGTGAAGACCCGCCGCTGCAGCTTTAGCCCTTGGATGCGGAAGCGCCGCTGAATGTCGTCTAGCGCCTGCAGGTTGTCCGGCTTGACCATTGCCACCACGACCTGGCTGTCTTGGCGGCGAATGGGCAAGAACTTATAGCGGTTGCAGATATCAAGGGGCAAGAGCGACTCAATGAGCTCGCTCATCTCCGCGAGATCCACCGGCTCCAGGTCGGTGTCGAGAGAGGGGATCCCGTAGATAACTTTGAGCTCAAAAAGCTGCTGTCGCTTGTAGGCCCGCTCCAGGTCAGGTGTGAGCTCCTTGCCTACAATGTTCTTGACCGCCAGGGCCAAAACTTTGCTGCCGCCCTCTCGATCCGCTTTGAGGGCATTTTGAATGTCTTGGATTTGCTTATCGTCGGCAAAGCCCAGCTCTTTTAGCTTGCGTCCAAAGGGGGTGATGCTGGCATTGGCAATCGCTAAGGCTTTGCTCGCGCTGCCGCGACGGGAGGTCAAGGGGGGAGGAAGATCGCTCATAAGCAGTAGCTGGGGCACGCACGATGTGTCCATATTGACTGTAGTTGACCCCCCAGGTCAACGGTAGGGGCAGGAGACCTCACTGGCCCGACTCTGCAACCTGATGGAAATCTAGAAGGGAGAAAGTCGACCCACCTTTAGACTGCTCATGCGGCTTTACGTTGAGCCCTTCACTGTTCACAAGCGCTATGCCCTCGCCCTTAGCCGCGGCACCTATACAGAGGCCACTTTGGCCTGGGTGCGCGTTGAAGAGGAGGGGATCGAGGGCTGGGGAGAGGCTTGCCCCTTCTCGGTGAGCGAGGACTGCCACCAGTCTTTGGAGGACATCTTGGCGGGTTTGGAGGTGGCTAAAGGGATCCTACGCCGCTATTCCCCCTGGGAGCGGCAGGCCGTCGAGGCGGAACTGCTGCAGGCCGGGATCCCCTCGGCAGTGCGGGCGGCAGTGGACATAGCCCTGCACGACTGGATGGGCAAGCGACTGGGGATGCCCCTCTGGCAGCTGTGGGGCCTAGATCGCTCCCGCATTCCGCCCACGACCCTAACCATCGGCCTCTCCACCCCTCAGGAGGCGCGCCAGCGGGCTCTGGCTTGGATGGAACAGATCCAACAGGCGCGGGCCTTTAAGATCAAGCTGGGCAGCGAACTGGGCCTAATGGCCGATCAAAACCAGCTCATTGCCGTGCAGGAGGTGATCCCGCTGGGATCCCTGATTACGGTGGATGCCAATGGGGCTTGGACACTGGAGCAAAGCCTGAGCATGAGCAATTGGCTGGCGGGGCAGGGGGTGAGCTACTTGGAGCAGCCCCTGGAGAGGGGCCAGGAGGCGAAGCTAATCACCCTGTGGCACGAGTCGAAGCTGCCCATCTTTGTGGATGAGAGTTGTTTTGCCAGCCGCGACATTCCTGCCCTGGCGGATCGGGTTCATGGCATCAACATTAAGCTAATGAAGTGTGGCGGCCTTAGCGAAGCCTGGCGCATGATCCACACAGCCAGAGCCCATGGGCTACAGGTGATGCTGGGCTGCTACAGCAACACCGCTTTGGGCAACACGGCAGCGGCCCACTTGGCGCCGCTAGCGGACTACGTGGACTTAGACAGCCACCTCAATCTCGTCGACGATCCCTTCTCCGGGGCTCTGGTGCAGGAGGGCTGTCTCATCCCCACCGACCGACCCGGCCTAGGGGTGGAGTTGCGGGAGTAGGACCATGCTCTCCAGCCAAACTCGGGTGGCCATCCTGCTCCACGGCGGCCTAGCAGGAGAGTACGGCAAAACAGGGCTGGGGTTGCTTCGGTATGGGCCCTTCCCGGTGGTGGCGGTTATTGACCGGGAGCAGGCGGGGAGATCCCTGGCCCAACTCACGGGCATTGCCAAAGACATTCCCATCGTAGCCTCGGTGCAAGAGGCGCTGGTTTACGGCCCCGAGGTGTTGGTGATTGGGATCGCTCCTTCCGGCGGCCAGTTGCCCCCTGAGTGGCGGGAGGAGCTCTGCCAAGCCCTGCAAGCCGGCTTGTCTTTGGTGAACGGGCTGCACACCCCCCTAGCGGAAGATGCCCAGTTGCGGCAGTGGCTGCAGCCGGGAGCCTGGATCTGGGACATTCGCCGCGAACCTCCTGGTCTGGGAGTAGGGAGGGGCCTAGCTCGCTCTCTCCCCTGTCGGCGGGTACTGACGGTGGGCACCGACATGGCCGTCGGCAAAATGTCTACCAGTTTGGAGCTGCACCGCGCCAGCCTAAAACGCGGCCTGCGTTCTCGTTTCTTGGCCACCGGCCAGACGGGGATCCTCATCAGCGGCGACGGAGTGCCTCTGGATGCAGTGCGGGTGGACTATGCCAGCGGCGCTGTGGAGCAACTGGTGCTGCGCTATGGCTTTGACCACGACATTCTGCACATTGAAGGTCAGGGATCCCTGCTCAACCCCGCTTCCACCGCCACCCTGCCTTTGCTAAGGGGATCCCAGCCCACCCATCTCATCTTGGTGCATCGAGCTGGGCAGACCCACATCAAAGGGATGAACGATGTGCCCATTCCTCCCTTGCCTAAGGTGATCGAGCTGTACGAACAAGTGGCTGCGGCCGCTGGCGCCTTTGCCCCCGCACCGGTGGTGGGGGTAGCCCTCAATACCTTCGGTTGGGAAGAGGAAGCGGCCCTGGCCCAGATCCGCCAGGTGGAAGCAGAGACGGGCCGGCCCTGTACCGATGTGGTGCGCTTTGGGGCCGATCCTTTGTTGGACGCCATTCTCTCGGCAGGCTAGCCTAGAGCGCTCGGAGCCTGAGCTTCCTTGGAGCTGGTCTCGCTGTCGAGCACCTCCAAAATAGCCTTGGCCGCACGGGCCAGAACTCCCGGCTCCCCTAGAGCTGCCCGCATGGCGGCGTAGTCAGCCTGCAGTTGGGCGCGGCGCTCGGGCCGGGTCAGCAGCTCCAGCGCCAGTTGGGCAATCCGTTCCGGCTGGGCCTCCTCCTGGAGCAGCTCCGGCACAATGGGACGCATAAGCACCAAATTGGGGGGAGCCATAAAGGGCACCGACACCTTTAGCCAATGGCGGGCTAGCCAAAAGGTGAGCGGGTTGAGGCGGTAGACCACCACTTGCGGGATCCCCAAGATGGCTGCCTCCAGGTTGACGGTGCCCGACTTGGCCAACACCAGGTCAGCAGCCGCCAAAAGCAGGTGATGGGCCTTTGGAGGGGAAGGGCGAGGCAGGAAAAGGGTGAGATCCTCCAGCCCATAGCGGCGGGCGGCTCGGGCAATTGGGGCAGCAAAATGGGGCGAGGCCAGCGGCGCCCAAAACTGCACCTGGGGCAGACGAGCCCGCAGCAGCCGCGCTGCCTGAAGCAGGACAGGCAAAACTGAGCGCAGCTCCTGGCGGCGGGAGGCGGGCAGCAGCGCCACCACCGTAGCCTCCTCCGGGATCCCCAACTCCGCCCTGGCCTGCGCACGACCGGGGACACTCGCCAAAATATCCAGCAGGGGGTGGCCGACATAGCAAACCCGGGCACCTGCTGCGGCGTAGTAGCGGGCCTCCTCGGGGAAAATGGCCACCATCAGTCGCATTTGCTGCGCTAGGCGGTAGGTGAGGCGGCTGCTGGGCGACCACACCCATTCCTGGGGGGCAATGTAGTAGACGGCAGGGATGCGCCGCCGCTGCAACAAGGAAGCCACGCGGCTGTTGACGCCGATGTAGTCGACCAGGATGGCTAGATCAGGTGGGTCTTGCGCCAGAAAGCGGCGGATCTTCCACTCCGCCCACAGCGCAGGGAGGACGAAGGGAAGGGCCTCCAGAATACCGATGGAGCCAATTTCAGTTGTGCGGTGCAGCAGCCGGGCTCCAGCAGCAGCCATCTCCTCTCCCCCAACTGCCGTGATGCGCAGGTGCGGACGCTGGCGCAGCAGCTCGCGGATGAGATGGCCAGCCTGCAGATCCCCGGAGACTTCGCCGGTGCAGACAAACAGATGGCTCACAGGTCGTCCCCGTCCTCGGCATCCTCTTTGCTGCGACGCAAGGCAGGCAGAGGACCACGCCGTTGCGGCTGGGAAAGGGAATCTTCCAAAAATTGCAGCAGGTGTAGCAGGGATCCCGTCTCGTCCACCAGCTCTTTCCCCTCTAGGGAGAGGATGCTCTGCCCGTTCTCGGTTCGCAGGCTCTCCCGCAGCGTTTGCAGCGCCTTTTCCAAGGGCAATCCGGAGCGGTAGAGCAGCCGGTAGGCCTGGCGCAAGGCCGGCAGGGATCCCTCCATCCCCTTGGCCCGCCGCAGCCCAACCAAGTTGAGGCCACGGATGCGGGCTGGATGCCCCTCCACCAGCAGGTAGGGTGGAACATCGCGATCCACCCGACTCATCGCCCCCACCATAGCCAGGCGCCCTACCCGGGTAAACTGGTGGATCCCGACCATGCCGCCGATGCGCGCCTGGGACTCGATGTGAATGTGGCCAGCCAGGGAAACCGCGTTGGTGATCACCACTTGGTTTTCGATGACGCAGTTGTGGGCGACATGGACATAGGCCATCAACAGGTTGTAGTCGCCAATTATCGTCGCCTCCCCCTCGTTGGTGGCTCGGTTAATGGTGACAAACTCCCGAATGAGATTGCCCCTGCCAATGACCAGCTGCGAGGGTGCGCCGTTGTACTTTAGGTCTTGTGGCTCTGCGCCCAGCACCGCTCCTGGAAAAATCTGGTTGTCCTCACCAATCTCGGTCCAGCCGTCGATCACCACATGGGCCCCCACCACGGTGTTGGCACCAATGCGCACATGTTCGCCAATAACGGCATAGGGGCCCACCTGCACCGTCTCGTGCAACTCAGCCTTGGGATGGATCACCGCAGTGGGGTGAATCCGCTGCCGTGAGCAGTGCGGCACACTTGCGAAGTCGGGAGGGGATCCTGCTGAAGCCAACACACTCATCTCCAACTAGCCAGCAACTGGAGCAACGCTCCCAACTCTTTCTTCTCCCCAGCTCACTCAGGCTGCTTGCAGGCGCTGCATGGCTCGATTGTACTCTTGATTGGGAAAACAAGGACGGCTCGGCTGATCCTCAGAGGCCAAAACTAAGCTAGGGGGGAAGGCGCGATGGTACTGGAGACACTGCCGCTGGTTGCCGCTGTAGCCATCGCCATTTTTATGCTGGTCTTCTGGGTGCGGGTAGTTCGAGAGGCCATCTGGACAGCGGTGGGGATCGTGATCCTCCTAGCCGTTTTGTACGTGGTCTTTAGAATCGGCCCGCAGCAGGTGCTCCAGGAGCTGCGAGATCCCTTTGCCCTCCTCGACCAAGTTTGGCAGGTAATCCTGAGTTGGTTCCGGGCTCTTCTCTCCTAGGATCGTTATCCCTTATACAATGCTCCAGGGGAGCTCAGCCTGTTGAGGGGCTGGCAGCTTCTGCCTTGGCTTTCAACCCTTTCCTTGCCATGCCTTTTGACCAGGATCCACAAGGTCACCTAGAAGCTCTTGCTCTCCTTAGCGGGAGGGAGTTCTCAGACATCCAGGTAGAGGTAGAAGACTTGGGGGAGCGCCGCCGCCAAGTGCAAGGCCGCATCTTGATCCCGGTAGAGCGCCGGCAGGTCTGGCAGGTTTTAACCGATTACGACCATCTGGCGGAGTTTATTCCTAACTTGGTGGAAAGTCGCCTCCTTGGCAGCCAGAATGGCCGCAAACTGGTGCGTCAAGTGGGATCCCAGCAAGTTCTGTTTGCCCGGTTTTCTGCAGCGGTGGTGCTGGCTATCGAGGAAGTGTTTCCCCACCAACTGCGCTTTCAAGAAGTAGAAGGGGATTTCCTCATCTTCGAGGGGTTTTGGGAGCTAGCCGACTGGCTAGAGCAGCAGACCCTGCTCACCTACCACCTGCAGGTGCAACCGCCGCGCCGCATGCCGGTTGGCCTAGTAGAACGGCGCATCCGCCGCGATCTCGCCCTCAACCTGCAGGCTATTCGGGAGCGCTGCCTAAGTCTAGGGGGATCCTCTCCCTAGTTACCCTTGGCTGGGATTGGGGAGCTGCCAAGTCTGCCTGCCCTAAACTAAGAGTCGTCAGGTTTCCTCTCGTCAAATGTCCAGATCCCGCTACAGCCAAGAGGACGTGCAGCAGATCCTGCAGCGGGCCATCGCTCGCCAGCCGCGCCTTGGTGAGTTTACCCGCTCGCAACTGGAGGAGATGGCTGCCGAACTGGGGATCTCCCCCCAAGAGCTGGAGGAGGCCGAGCGGGAATGGAGAGCCTGGCAGCAACTAACCAACCAACGGCGTGAGTTTCAACGCTACCGCCAGCGGCAGTTTTACCAATTGCTGGGGCGGTATGCCATTGTCAACAGCTTCCTAGTAGGCTTGGATTGGCTCTCCGGCGGAGGGCTGTCTTGGTCGCTGTTTATACTGATGGGCTGGGGCCTGGCTGTTGCCCTCAAGGGCTGGAGCACCTACCAGACGGAAGGGGAACGCTACGAAAAAGAGTTTCGGCAGTGGCAGAAAAAACGCCAAAAGCAGCTCCAGCGTCGATGAGACACCTCTTGTCTTTGAAGGGAAGCCTCTTGAGGGGGTACCCTCGCCAGGTGCTATTATTGTTGGGCAGAAGCAAACACCTGTGCGGGCGTAGTTTAATGGTAAAACCGCAGTCTTCCAAACTGCTGTTGACGGTTCGATTCCGTTCGCCCGCTTGTACTCAAGATCTTTTAGAGATCCAGGCTGCAACCTAGCCCCTAGGTTGGGGAGGCCTGACTGAGGGCTTAGCTAAGGGAGGGGTGAGGTTTGCCTCTCTCTTGAATAGCAGCCAAGGCCTGTTGATGGAGCGTCGGGTTGGCCGCCGCCAACACTTCTCCTCTAGAAGTGCGGGTTAAGGGATCCCCCGACCAATCGGTAATCACGCCGCCGGATCCCTCGATAACGGGCACAAGAGCAGCAAAGTCGTAGAGGGCGAGGCCGCACTCCATCACCAGATCGATGTAGCCGCTGGCCAAGAGGCCGTACTGGTAGCCGTCGCCGCCGTAGGAGGTGATGTGAACCAAACGGCTGAGCTGCTGAAAGCGCTGCTGCTGGTCTGGCTGAGCAAACAAATCAGGAGTGGTACAGCTCAAAGAGGCGCGGCTGAGGTCGGTGGTGGCTTTGCTGCGACTAAGCTGTTGGGTGGAAGGGGTTATCCAGCGGGTTGGTTGTCCCTGCACCCCCACCCAGCGCTCGCGCAACACCGGCTGATCGATGATGCCCAAGATGGGACGATCCTCTTCCAAAAGGGCGATCAAGGTGGCGAAGGTGGGCTTGCCAGTGGAAAAGGCGATGGTGCCATCCAAGGGATCCAAAACCCAGGTATAAGGGGATCCGGTCTGGTGGAAGCCAAACTCCTCGCCAAGGACGTTGTGCTCCGGCACGTGGGCGGCCAGCAACGCCCGCATTGCCCGTTCTGCTTCCCGGTCGGCTATCGTTACGATAGGGGATCTAGCCTCTTTGTACTCGGCCTGCAGCTCCCCGCGAAACAGAGGCCGGATCACCGCTCCGGCTGCGTCGGCTAGAGCCTGGGCCAAGGCAATCCACTCTGGCTTAACCACTCTCTTGCCTACCTCGTCGGTGTTCTCTCCTAGCATAGGGAAAGATTTTCCCTCGGCTATGCGTGCTGGCCGACTGTTAACCCCTCTGGAATGGCTCTGGACCGCAATTGGAGTGATCTTGACCATTTTGGGCACCCTAACCCAGGTGAGCTTGCCGCCTCAGTGGCCAGGGGTGGGAGGATATAGCTTTTCCCTGCAAATCGGCGGCATGCTGCTAACGGCCTGTCTGGCGGGACCGGTGGCGGCAGTGTGCGCCCAGCTTGTCTATCTAGGCTTGGGATTGGCAGGGCTGCAGGTGTTTGCCCAGGGAGGGGGGTGGCAGTACCTGTACCAGCCCGCCTTTGGCTATTTGCTCGGGTTTTTGCCTGCGGCCTGGGCCTGCGGGACGATGGCCTTTCGACAAAGGGATCCCCACCTGCTGCCTACTTCCCTTCTCCCTCGCCGCAACCCCTACCTGCTGCCCAGCATCTCTGCGCCGGTGCGTCTGCAGGATTTGGCCGCCGCCAGTTTGGTGGCCCTGGCCCTGGTTCACCTGACCGGGATCATCTATCTCTTGGCTACCCAGCCCTGGAATGGAGAGTTGCTGAAGTTGCTTCGGCTCTACTCCGGCTATACCCTGCCAGGACAGCTTATCGTGGTTAGCTTCGCTGCTGTGATAGCCCTAATCCTGCGGCGCTTGCTGCTGCTTTAGCGCAAAGACTCTCTATGGCTGGGACGGGAAAAAAGGGTGATCCAGAAGCGGGCTTGCTGCAGGGCAAGGGGTTTCATCAGGTTTCTGCAAAGGCTTTGTAGGGAGACGAAAAGATGCAGCGCGCTGCTCTGACTCTTGCGGCCACGGGCCTTTTGGCTACGGCGTTGACCGCCTGCAGCAGTGGTAGTAGCCCTGGGGGATCGATCCTCATCCCACCCCAGAGC
>NZ_JANSJL010000123.1:0-771 GCF_047502745.1 Synechococcus sp. F70.1 | reverse complement strand
AACCCTTAGGAAAGCGCTCGCGCTTCAGAGGATAGCGATAGTTGAGTTGGGGAATCAGCCTCTCCCATTGATGGGGGTTCAACCCAGCCACTACAGAAGAGAATGGATCTCTGCCTAGCTCCAGCCCTACTTCCATGAGCTTGAGAACTACGTTGCCCGCAGCTATCTCCAGAGTCTGATTGGCTAATTTCGGATCCGGGTCTCCCAGGAAGATCAGGGCATAGTCTTCTGGGTTGGGGCTACGTAGAATTGACTCCAACAGAACCTCCAACTCTTGCACAAGCTGCTCTGTCTCCATCTCCCAGTAGGGGAAAAGACCCACGTTAATCTTGCTTAGACGGATCCCTTCTGGTTTGAAGGTTTGTATCAAACCATCTGTGATTACCGGCCAGTTCTCAGAGGGACTTAACCATACAGCACTAGGCCAACCCTGAACCTCTAGGCTATCTGGCTTCCAGCCATATGGTTCAGCTACACTGTGCAGCCGGAAGAAAACTCCAAGCTCCTGCTCAAAGTCATGGACAGCCTTTGCACACCCTTGCCAGTCTTGATAGTCATCAACCTGGATGAACCCCCTGGGATTAACTTGATGGTAGAGACGACGGAAAATATCCATCGTCGACTGATACCAGTCTGCATCTGCATGCAGCAAGGCAATCTCGCCCACCTGCTCTCGATAAACAGGCAAGGTGTCGGCAAACAGCCCCGGCACAGGAACAATGAGATCCCAAACTCCCAGTTCCTTGGCAATCACCTCTAAGTTCTCCGAAA
>NZ_JANSJL010000122.1:0-3486 GCF_047502745.1 Synechococcus sp. F70.1 | reverse complement strand
TGGGAAGCGCAGCTCATTGAAGCAAGGCCACCAACAAACCACTAACAAAAACCACTAACAAAACAGAGGCGGCGAAGGGTGTGGGTTGCTCAAGGTCGCAAGCCACCGAGATGTAGACTCTGCTGAGTCAGGCTGAGGGCAATGTCGAGACGAGAGGAACCACAAGGGGGCTATTGCTGCTCACCCCGATCTTACCCCTCCAGCTGCCCCACCAATTTTTCACCGGATGAGCTGGAGAAAAAGGGTTGACGGGATCCCACTCCTTCAACTAGCCTAAAGGGGGCTGAAGAGATCCTCTTCTGGCTGTCCGGGTTGTTTCGGTTAACCTTTTTGGAGGAAAACGTTCAACAGCATGGACGCTTCCGGTAGTTGTAGCGCCAGCCACCAGTGGATGGTCTTCGAGAAGCACGTTCTTGAAGATCGGGCTCTTACTGGTGTCTTCTTTTTCCCCGCTGACAGCTTCTGTCGTCGCTTGAGAGGATCCCGTTTCGCCAACGCGAAGGGGTGGGAGAGTTTTCCCGGCTAGCTTTTGACTTGGGTGGCTCTCTCAGTCGGCGACGAACAGATGAGCTGAGCAGAGCCTTACCTGAGCAATGGGTTTGTACAGCCCTGTTCAGAAAAGGGGGGATCAGGAGTAATTCCGAGGGGATTCCCCTTGACTTTCCCGTTGTGGGTTTTGGGGTTTCCGCAGGCCTGGGGATCCCTTGGAGTCCCTTTTATCGGCTTGGGCGCTTGCGATCCAAGCTGGGCTTGGAGGCCTGGCGCTAAACCTACGGCTTGCTGCGCGGCCATCCAAGGGTTTCAGGGCTTCCCTGTGAGCCTTGGAGCACCGGTTGGCTGTTGACCTCCTGGTTCTCTTCATCCCAGCTGACCCCAACGTTCGGAGGTTTATCATGCGGCACAACATTCTTCGCGATCTCCTAACCCCTGCTTCCTTGGAAGCCGCCAAGCGAGAGGCCAACCGCGCTCCCATTGCCGAGCTGGTGCAGCAGTTGATGGAGATTTCACCTCGGGAGCGGGCTTTGGCTTTCCGCTTGCTGGAAAAAGACAGAGCCATTGCAGTGTTTGAGTATCTGCGGCCCGAAGAGCAGGCCGATCTCATTCGCAGCATGGAAAGCCCAGAAGTGATCCGGCTGGTAGAAGCCTTACCTCCGGATGAGCGGGTGCGTCTGTTTGAGGAGCTGCCGGCCAAAGTAACCAAGCGCCTCATTGCCAACCTCAGCCCAGAAGCTCGGGAAGCAGTGAATATCTTGCTGGGTTATCCAGAGCGCAGTGCCGGTCGGCTGATGAACCTGCGCTACTTGTCGGTACGGGATACCCTCACCGTCGGGGATGCTCTGGCCAGCGTGCGGGACTCTCAACTGGGAGACGATGAGCTGGATGTGATTTTTGTGGTGGACGATCAGCGGTTCTACAAAGGTTTGGTTCGCACCGTGCGCCTCGTGAAAGCAGATCCGGATTTGCCCATTCGGGAGCTGATTGAGGGATCGGATATTTTTGCTCGGGTTACCGACCGGGATCTCCAGGCAGCTCGTTTGCTCAAGGATTCAGGCTTGCCGGCCATTCCGGTGGTCGACAGTGAAGGACGCTTGGTGGGTGACATCACTTTTGAAGATGTGATCAATTTGGTGGAAGAAGAGGCTACGGATGCTGCTCTGGCCCAGGCAGGGGTGGCTAGCTTGCTCAGCCGAGACAAGGTTTGGAGCGAGCGCCTGGTTAGAGGCTCCCGTTGGTATGCCGTCCGCCTGCGCATCACGTTTTTAATCATCACCTTGATTGGCGGCATGTTGGTGGGGGGAGTGATCCAAACCTTTGAGGAAGTGTTGCAAGCAGTGACGGCAGCGGCTGTTTTCATCCCCTTGGTCATGGATATGGGCGGTAATGTCGGCACCCAATCTACGACCATCTTTGCCCGTGGCTTGGCTTGGGGCCACATCAACGTGCGGCAGTTTCTCCCCTATTTGCTGCGGGAAGCCAGCATTGGTGGCATTATCGGTGCGATCCTGGGGGCCACGGCTGGGGTGATTGCCTACTTCTGGCAGGGGGCACCCAATGGGATCCCACAATTGGGTCTAGCGGTGGGCTTGGCTCTGGCCATTGTCCTCACTTTGGGGGCTGTCTTGGGCGCCATCTTGCCTTGGGCGATGTTAAAGCTGGGCTTTGACCACGCTCCGGGAGCGGATCCTTTTATCACCACCATTAAAGACTTCACCGGCCTCTGGGTGTATTTCACCCTGGTGGCTTGGCTAGTCGGGGTTGAAGTGGAGCTCTAGGGCTGCGCCGGCGCTGGATCCAGGGGGCACCTCACCGGCAAAGCGCGTTCCAGGAACGAATAATCCAGCCCTTCTTGAGAAATCAGCCTTTCAGAGTCTCGCCACAAGGCCATCGCGACGGCGGCGCAGAGCACTTTTACGAGGTGTCCTTTGACCAACGAAGGGTTACAGCAAACATTTAGGAGGTGTGCCATGACCTTGAAAGTTCTATCTCCCTTGGCTGCTGCTCAATTTCGGTCACGGCTGCAGCAGTATGCCTATCGGGTGGGCATAAAACCTGTGCTTTAGAAACAGGTGGTAAGCTGGCCCCAGAATCCGCCTTTGCTCAACTGGAAGCCCTCTGGCAAACCTTGCAATAGGAAGCCACTGCCCTTGGGATCCCAGATGAGGATGGCTAAACTTTACCCTTTCACGAGAACCGGAGCATGACCTGGATTGACTTCACCTTGCGTTTGGCCGTTGCCTTTGTCCTGGGATCCCTCATTGGCCTGGAGCGACAGTGGCGGCAGCGCATGGCCGGCTTGCGCACCAATACCCTGGTGGCCACGGGTGCAGCTTTGTTTGTCATGCTCTCGGTTCTCACCCCTGATGAAAGCAGCCCGACCCGTATTGCGGCCCAAGTGGTATCGGGGATTGGCTTTTTGGCCGGTGGCGTGATCCTCAAGGAAGGAGCCAGCGTCCGTGGCCTGAACACCGCCGCCACCATCTGGTGTGCAGCCGCGGTGGGAGCCTTTGCCGGATCGGGGTACATTCCCCAAGCTGCCATTGGGGCCGCAGCTGTGTTGATCTCCAACGTTGTGCTGCGTCCACTGGGCTACCGCATCAACCAGCAGCCTTTGAAAGGCACAGAACTGGAACTGGTCTATGAGTGTTCATTTGTCTGCAAAAGCCAAGCAGAGGCCCACATCCGCGCCTTGCTCCTGCAGGGTATAGCTCCCACCCATCTCAAACTGCGCGCCCTCTACAGCGAAGACCTGGAGGACAAGCCCGATCTGGTCAAAGTCGAAGCAGAGCTAGTCACCCAGACCCGCGACGACCAAGCCCTAGAACTTGTCGTCAGCCGCATCAGCCTAGAGCCAGGCGTGATCACTGCCCGATGGCGGATCATCGAACAGGAATTTGGCTGATCCCTCATCCTGCCAACTCCCAACCAGTCAGCAACGCAAACACCAGAAATAAGCCGCCCCCCACCCAATGCACGGCGCGTTCAGAG
>NZ_JANSJL010000121.1:0-789 GCF_047502745.1 Synechococcus sp. F70.1 | reverse complement strand
TGCAAGGGGCGTCCAGACCGTTGTCATTGGGGACATTCGGAATATCAGGGTGTCTGCCGCTCGCGTTAGCGGGAGGGAGTCCTTTTACGGCAAGAAGGCGAATCATAAAGATCCACCAAATGGTGCATGGCCAAGCCCGGCACTACATCACCTACAAGGCCGAACGGCTGGGGATGAGAGTAGTGCTCCAAGATGAGCGGTACAGCTCTCAAACCTGTCCTGCTTGCAACAAGAGGAACAAGCCAAAAGGCCGTGGGTATAGGTGCGGGTGCGGGTTTAGGTTCCATCGGGACGGGGTGGGGGCAATCAACCTTCGCAGAACGTATCTGGGCTTAGGCCCAGTAGTTGGGGTTATGGCATCCCCCATAGGGTTGAGGTTCCAGCCTCATGCTCTTTCGCTTACGGCGGCGCGGAGCGCTTTGTAGCTCAGCCGGTAGTAGCCATCCTGCTGTCTGAGTAAAGAATCCCTGCCCTTTACCCTAGGGCAGGGAGAATGTCAATGCCTTGGATCCCGCTTTTCCCCTGCCTCTTCCCCGACCGCTAAACTGGTTCTAGTCGAGACGGCTGGGTGCCGAGATCCATGCGCCGCCAGCTCAAGACCCTAAACCAAATCCTCGACTACAAGCTAGCCGATCTGCGGCTGTTTGGCCGCGCCGAGCTGAAGGGTCAGGTGCTGAACGTGCTGCTGGAACGGCTGCCCGGCGATGGGGTGGACACACAACAAGTAATGGAGGTGGTGCGCAGCGCTGTAGAGGCCTCGCTGCTGCAGGGGCTGCGCAAAGTCAACGT
>NZ_JANSJL010000120.1:0-808 GCF_047502745.1 Synechococcus sp. F70.1 | reverse complement strand
GTCGAGATCATGCTGGAATCCCCATCGCTCCAGAGGCCAACTGCTTTCTAGGTTAACTTCAGGCTCTTTCACCCTCTCTGTTTGGGAAAAGGCGTCTTGTTTTCGTGAAGGGGGGCTTTCAGGTTGCAGGAGCTTGCCAGCGCCTATGCTTTGATTGTTGCAGGCTCACCTGGAGGATCCCTATGGCCAAAACCCTTTTGACTACCCTGGGCACCACCAAATACACGGAGACAGTGTATTTCTTTGGAGAGCAAAGGGCAGATAAAACCTGCTACGTTGCCAAAGCCCTCTGCCAGCTTTTTGAGATTGACAGAGTTGTTCTCCTGCTTACCGAAGAAGCCCGCGCTACGCACTGGAACTGTCTGCAGGACTGTCTTCCCTCCCACGTGGAGAAAATTGCCAGGGCTATCCCCGAAGGGAAAACCGAGGCAGAGACTTGGGAGATCTTCGACGTGCTGGTGGATAGCATCGAGCCTAACACCCAGCTGCTTTTTGATATCACCCACGCCTTTCGCTCCATCCCGGTGCTGATGCTCTTGGGAGCCGCCCTTTTGCGCAAGGCTAAAAACGTCGAGATCCAGGGGCTCTACTACGGCCTCTACCGCCCTGGTCAGGCAGAAACCCCCATCATCGATCTCACGCCGGCCATTCGGCTTTTGGACTGGCTGACGGCTAGTGACAAGTTCATCAGCACCGGCTCGGCGGTGGAACTGGGGCAGCTTTTGGACAGGGTTCAACGGGACTTTTACCGGCAGCAAAAGCCCTGCAAAGGGGATCCCAGGCCCACCCGGCTGCAGAGCTTTGGACA
>NZ_JANSJL010000119.1:0-812 GCF_047502745.1 Synechococcus sp. F70.1 | reverse complement strand
GAGCCAGCCACAGGGCAAAAAGCGCACCGGCACCAGATCGATAGGCTCGATCAGCCAAGGCAGCTCTAGGTCGAGGGGATGCTCGAGCAACCAGCTCCTCAGCTTGGGCCGATCCAAGATCTGACAGCAGAGGCGAGCAAACTGACGGGGGTGCATGGCCCGCAAGCTCCAAAGAGCCCTGGGCAAGGAGCAGCCCACTGCTTCGCGGTACTCCTCGGCTTCCGCCAGTTGCTGCCGGGTGAGGTAGCCTGTCTGCACCAGCCAGGACTTAATCGACTGCAGCATGGCCTCTAGGTTGGGGTTCGGCTTCAGTCTGGCTTAAGCGCAAGTCCGTGACTAGCCCCCTACGAGGGGATTGGGGATTCGGGGCGGCGGGCCAAGCGTTGGTAGGTATTCCAGGCCCCTACTGCCAGCAAGAGAGCCAGCACTAGCACCAGCCAGTAGCGGTACTGCCACAACAGGAGCTGCCAACTGAAGCGGCCTGGGTAGCGCACCCGATAGCCTTGAGGAGTGAGATCCCAACTCTGTACCTGGGTGAGCTGGGGGGTGGCAGCGTAGGCGGTGAGCACGTTTCCCTGTAGCTGGTTGGCCAGGCGGGTGCGCGGATCGGCAAGGTCGCGGCTGAGGCGCTCTGCCAAAGCCGGGTCAGATCCCCACCAGGAAAGCCAAAGGTTCGGCTTACCTTTCAGGAGAAAGTACTGCAAAAGGCCGAGGTTTTCTTGAGGCTGAGCGGCCAAGGCCACCTGCTGGTTGAGGGGATTGATGATTTCAAACTGGGATCCCAGCCGGATGGGGCTATTAAGCTCCACCTG
>NZ_JANSJL010000118.1:0-816 GCF_047502745.1 Synechococcus sp. F70.1 | reverse complement strand
GCTGAGGCAGTTGTTGTTCCTCGCCTGCAGGCTGCCTACCACAAGGTGGGCTTTATCCCTCCCTATCCTTCCTACCCGTTTAAGCCGGAGTTCTTCCAGCAGAGTATCTATCCTCGGCAGCTCCTCCAGAAATGTCATGAGCACAGGGAGCAATGCCTACAGAAAGGGATAGTTATCGAGTTAGGTGTCCCAAGTTCTGCTCCTATCACTCCAAGTCCCCCTCCACTGAAGGAACTAGATCGAATCTTTGAGGAGACCAAGCAAAAGGTTGATATTTCCCCGTATTTACAGGAAAACGAGAGCGAGATATGGAAAGAGCCCCTAGCTTCTCTGTGCAACTTTCTCGTCTGTCAGGAAAAGTTGCCGGCTAGTATTGGCAGCCAAGTGGAAACTGACTTCCCTGGATCCAGAAGTTTCTCGCCTCTGCATTCTCGCTTGCGGCTAATCTTCTACGAGGCAAACGAGCGGGAAAGGCACCTTTGTTTTACAGCTATTCAATCAACTAATCCTAGATCTTTCCAAACTCGCTTAGTAGCTGCTAGGACGGCAGCCGGGATCGACGCGGCCCTGCGATTTCGCAAGTTGGTAGTGGTGCGCACTACCTCCCTACCAGGAGGCGAACGTACTCAGAAACTGTGGCAAAAGTTCCTTGAGGAGGGTGGGATCCACTGGCGGCCCAGTGAAAGGGAAATCAGGGTTCTGCTGGCCCTAGAGCAGCTCAAATCCAGACCCGATTTTAGAGATTGGCTGGCGGAGCGGCGACCTCTTACCCACCTGGCAAATGCTGAGTTGGATTCGGGGCTGGCCAAAATCCTT
>NZ_JANSJL010000117.1:0-816 GCF_047502745.1 Synechococcus sp. F70.1 | reverse complement strand
CTGCGCGGCGTAGCCCGATCCCAGGCCATTCGAGAGCTGATGCGGGAGCGCAACCTCTCTTGGGAGGAAGCGGACAAAGCTGTAGCTCCTTGGTTTGGTCACCTACAAGCTGACGAACAAGACAGTGCTGGCAAGGTAATTTTTCTGGATGCCTACCCTATGCCCACTCGGCCCCAGAGGCGGGAGGATCCCGATAACTCCAAAACCGGAGGCCTGGCGGTAGATATTGCCAACAATATCTGGAAATGGAATGGAAAGAATCTTGACTACTCTCCTAACCCTAACTTGTTCTTTTCTCTCAAACAAGCCACTTTTTTGATTGGCCTACGCAAAGGCCCCGGCTGTACCGACCAGATATTGGCTCAAGTCAAGGAGTGGCTGATCCGGGGCCTAGAGCAAGGGGTGGGATCCCAGGTGAATACTGGCTATGGCCGGCTGATCCCCCTAGGAAAATCGCTGGACAAGATGCCAGGGGAATTCTTGCGGCTGCCCTTCGAGCTAGAAGGCCAACTTATTCACGGGCGTCAAGTAGCTAACTGGAATCCGGATAAGAATCGCTATGATAATCGACCCATTGCCGAAGTGCGGCCTGTGGCTTTTAAGAATATGCTGCGCTACTGGTTTCGCACTTTTGCCTTGGGGGTTTTGCCGGTTGTTCAGGTTCAGAAGTGGGAAGGACAACTGTTTGGCTCCATCACCCCCGAGCAAAAACACGGCTGGATCCATGTGGATTTGCTGAACGGCAAAGTCTCTCGGCCGGAGCCCAATCAGCGAAGAGAAGCCGCAGGCCAACAGGAAGGGATCCTTGTCTTGAGT
>NZ_JANSJL010000116.1:55747-80198 GCF_047502745.1 Synechococcus sp. F70.1 | reverse complement strand
ACCTGAGGAGGGTTGTCTAGGGTGTAGACGGTGGTCTCAGCGGCAATGGCGCGGCGCACATAGACGGGAACCTGGTAAAGACCCAGGAGGGCAGTGCCATCGAGGAAGCGCAGTTCCCCTCGACTGGGATCCAAGTGCTGAGCCAGAAGCTGGTCGATCTGTTCCGGCTCCGGCCTGGAGGGGATAGGAGTCTGAGCTGCTAGGGCAAATCCAAGAGGCTCGCCGTAGGTGGTGGCGTAGATGGCGTAGGGCTGCACAGCAGCAAACACGGTTTTGAGGGTGTGAACGATGCGGGTGTGCTGCTCCAACTCCAAGGGGCTTGTCGGCCCAGCCTGGAGGGCAAAAGCTCCACCGGGCTGCAACTTGGAGCGGATCTGGCAGAAAAACTCCTGGGTAAAGAGGCGGGCGGCAGGGCCAGCTTCCACAGGATCCGAAAGATCGGAGAGGATGACGTCCCAAACCGGCTCTGTCTCCTGGAGAAAGTCGAAAGCGTCGGCAATCACTACCTGCGCCCGCGGGTCCTCAAAGGCCCCCTGGTGCATTTCTGGCAAGTGTTCCCGACAGGCCTCCACCACCTCTCCGTCGATGTCCACCATCACCGCCTGCTCCACCGAGCGCCAGCGCAGCACCTCCCGCAGCGTTGCCCCTTCCGCTCCCCCCAGTACAAGCACGCGCCGAGGGATCCCACCCCCCTGGACAACTTGGAGAAGGGCAGGGTGGACGAGCGCCTCATGGTAGAGGAACTCGTCCAGCGTGGTGGACTGCCAATGCCCATCCAGCATCAAGCCCTTGCCGTAGGCCCCCATTTCGGCAATCAGCATTTCCTGAAAGGGGGTCTTTCGGTAGGCCAGGATGCGTGTAATAGCAAAGGCAGTGTAGCTCCAGGGGGTAAAGTACTCCTGGGCCCAGAAGAAGTTCCTTGGCAGGTTCATGGGTAGCTTGGCAAAGGTGGTGCAATCTCAGCGCCTTCGTCTAGCTGTTTCACAACTAACTGCCTCAGGCAAGGGCGTCACTTCCTCAAGGGACGCCGGCTCCGTGGTTCGGCGAGGCAGCTTGCGCAGCGAATGCCGTCGCGCTTGAAAGACCTCAATCAAATATTCACAGGCTGCTTCAGGCCGCGTATGGCGCCCGCAGGTAAACACATCCACCGCCGCATAACCCACTTCAGGCCAGGTGTGGATGGAGATGTGGGATTCTCCTAAGAGGGCCAGCGCCGTGATCCCCTGCGGCTCAAAGGGATGGTAAAGCTCACCCAAAAGGGTGGAATTGGAGCGTCTTGCCGCCTCCCGCAAGGCTTGCTGCACCAGGGAGACATCATCCAAGAGGTGGGCCGGGCAGTCGTACAGCTCTAGGATGCAGTGGATCCCGATTAGAGCCAGAGACCTATCCCCTAATTGGCCAGATAGCGTGTGTACCATACTATCCCCTAATTGGCCAGATAGACGACAAGAGCCGTGCAAGCAAAAGCACAGTTTTCTGATTGTCTCACAAATTGAGGCAGATTACAAGGAGCAGCGGCTTTCTTCTGGCCTATCGAGCAAGGGACGTGAGTTCTTCAAGCCAGAGGAAAAGAAGCAAGCTCAGGAAAAAGCCCCAGGGGACGGGAATTCTCTGAGCTGGTGGGAGCTTGCGCCAGTGGCAGGCTCAGGCGTTGACTAGCACCCTTGGCAGGCGAGCAGAAAGCCCGCAAAGCAACTCGTAGGGGATAGTGCCCAACTGATCGGCCCAGTTTTGGATCGATAAGCCCATGCTGCCCAGATGGGGGCCCAACAGCTCCACCACGTCTCCCACTTGGATGTCCGGCCTCTCAGTAACGTCCCACATGCACTGATCCATGGTGATGGTGCCCACCTGCTGGATCAGGCCGCCACGCACCCACCCTCGCAGCCAGCCGGAAAGCCGCCTTGGGATCCCATCGGCATAGCCAATGGCCAGAGTGGCAATGCGGCTGGGACGGCGGGTGATGTAGCGATGGCCGTAGCTGACACCCGTGTGGGCAGGCACCGTTTGAATGTGGGTCAGCCGCGCTTTAAGGCGCAGGATGGGTCTAAGCCCAGGCACCTGCAGGTGAGGAGCAGGAGACAAGCCGTAGAGGACTAGCCCCAGCCGCACGCGGGAGTAGTGAAGGCGGGTGAGGGCGGCGGCGGAGTTATCCAGATGCAACGGCGGCAAGGGATCCCCGGCCTGGCGGATCTGCTCTACCACCTGGGCAAAACGGGCCTCTTGCTGGGCCATTGCCGGCGAGTTGGGCTCGTCTGCTGTTGCAAAGTGGGAGAATAGGCTACAGATCTCTAGCTCAGGGATCCGGCAGATCTGCCTCCAGACGGCGGCAGCCTCCTGCCAAGGGATCCCCAGGCGGGTCATGCCGGTATCGACATTAACGTGGACTGGAACGGGCCGCCCGGCCCAGGAGGCCACCTGGCGCAGCAGGGGGATCTGCTCGGCGCGGGTAAGGCTAATCTCCAGCCGCGCTGCCATGGCCTGCTGGAGCTCCGCCCAGGTATTCAAAGCGCCCAGGATCAGGATCGGTTCCTGTAGGCCTGTCTGGCGCAGCTCGATCCCTTCGGCCAGCGTAGCCACGCATAGCCCCTTGGCCCCAGCAGCCACCAGCAGAGGAGCCACTAGCTGAGCTCCATGACCATAGGCATTGGCCTTGACCACCGCCCAGATCTCGACGTTTGGGCCTAGGCGGGCTTGCAACAGCCTTAGGTTTTCTCGCAACTGGGCTGCGTCAATTTCCACCCACGCGCGGCTGGTTAGCAGCTCTAGCTCCGGGTTAAACGCCGTCCAGGAGTCTGTCCTTGCTCCCGGCGCCGCAACCGCAGTCAAAGTAGAAGCGTCGTCCAACGTGGACACTTCTTGATCCACAACTCACCCTCACACCCGGCCAAGGTTAGATTTAGCGCAAAGTCCAGGCCGGCGCCATCCACAACAGCGGCAGCTCTGGGATCCCGGCAGCCTCCTCGTCTCCCAGCAGTTGACCCAGCCAGAAGCTTTGCCCTGCTGGAGGCAGCCCTTGGCTCAATAGCCGCCGCAGGGCGCGTTGGAACGGGTCTCTGGTTGCCGGCGACAGAGAGGGATCCCCGGTCATCCGCCGCAGATCCTCCACGGCTTCGGTATACCCCCCCAAGGCGTCCACTAGGCCCAGCTCCACCGCCTGCGCTCCGGTGAAGAGGCGCCCATCGGCCAACTGGCGCAGTCGCACCTCATCCAAACTCTGCCGCCGCGCGATTATCTCCGCATCCAGCACCTCTTCCGCCCCTTTTTCGGGCAAGTGCTGGCGCCCGCGGGCCACATCGCGAATAAACTGGTCGAGGGTATTCTCCACCAGCTCTTGCAGCAGGCGCCGCTCTTGGGGAGTGGCAGGGCGAAAGGGGGAGAGCATGTCCTTGTACTCGCCGGTTTTGAAGGTCTGCGGCTCTATGCCGTAAGTGTCGAGCAGCTTGCTAAAGTTAAGGCCTCTGATGAGTACCCCTAGGCTGCCAGTCAGGGTGCCGGGGTTGGCGTAGATTTTGTCGGCAGCACTGGCCACGTAGTAACCGCCGCTGGTGGCAATGTCCTCCAGGACGGCCACCACAGGCTTGCCGGCTTCGCGCAGGGCGGTAACGGCACGGTAGAGTTCCTGGCTGGATCCCACGGCCCCGCCTGGGCTGTTGATGCGCAGCAGGACAGCCTTGACAGCGCTATCGTCAACCGCTTCCCGCAGCTGCTCTAAAGGGGAGGTGGGCAAGCCCACCAAGCTTGAGCGGCGCAAGCCGCCGATAGGACCCTCGAGAGCGACCACCTCGATGCGACTTGCCCCTTGAGGAGCTCCCCCTCGAGCCAACTCGGCTGCAGGGCGTCTACTGCCGACAAGGGCCGCAATTAGGCAAACCACCAGCAAAGCAGCCGCCAAAATGCGGTTCAACTGGCTTTCCTGAGTCACAACCCCCCCGTTGTCACTGACTTTGTTCTATCACCCAGCAGGCTTTTGTAGCGACTGCATCCCCACTGCTCTGCAGGCGAGCGAGGGGAAGGGCAGTGCAGACGGGGGGGAGTTGTAGTATACTTGCAGTTGTCACCTAGGTAGCCTACGGCAGGGTATTGCCAGGGCTAGAGCCTGGAGAAGTACGAGCGCCTGAGGGCCCCCACTGCGGACTAGGGGACTACGTAAAGCCCTTGCCAGGCGTGGGGTAGAGATCTTCCAAAGCTGGAGAGAGGTCAAAAGTAGCTGGTACCTTTGGTCAGCAAAGCCGCTTCTCTAGGCTAAAATTAGGAGTAGGGCTGTTGTCCACACCCTCTAGCTTCTAGTAGAACTTGGGGCTTTAGCTCAGTTGGTAGAGCACTTCAATGGCATTGAAGGGGTCAGCGGTTCGAGTCCGCTAAGCTCCATGACAGTAGTCAGGCTGGGGAGTGAGGGAGTTAAGAGGAGCAGAAAGCTACGGCAGCTGCTTTGCCTAGCTGGGAGCCAGAAGGCATGGAGCTCTGCCGGCTAGCTTGAACCCCCCAGAAAATCTCCCTATACTTCAAGAAGCCTCGTCACCACCTCCACTGCTTCCTCTCCCTATGCAGGTTCCCTCCTCAGGCAAGCTGGACCCTACCCCTCCCGAGGCACAGGCTGGCCGTTCGGTCAAGGACTCTGTCTCGGAACCGGATCCCAAGTCAGAGCAGCCTTCGGCCCTGTGGCAGCAGCAGTTGGAGGCCCGGCTGCTCAAAGCTGAAGCGGAACTGCAAGAGCGGCGCACCCTTCAGGAAAGCCTGCAGGCTGAGGTGCAAGCCCTGCGCACTCAGCTGCAGGAGCGGGAGCATGCTCTGCACCAGCTCCAGCAAACCTTGGCAGAGCAAAAGGTTCTGCTCTCGGAGCAAGAAGCTCAGCTGGCAGCACGACAACGACTCAACGAGCGGCAGCGCCAAGATATTGAGGCCCTGCAGGAGCAGCTTGAGCAGCTGCGGTTGGCCCATGCCCAGGAGCGCCGTCAGTGGGAACACCGTCAGCAGGAGCTCCAAGCCTCGCTAGTAGAAGCCCAGGATCTGGCCCAAAAACGGGTGGAGATGTTACAGCGTTTCAAGGCCGAGCTTTCTTTAGCCCGCACCCAACTGGCGGAAACGCAGGCAGAGCTGAGCAGACTGCGGGCTCTCTACAGCGAGCAGCAGGCAGCTTGGCAGGGAGAGCGGGAGCGCCTTGAGGCGCGGCTAGCGGGCTATGCGGAGACGGAAGCGGAAGCGCAGCAGCGCTGGCAAGAACAACGACAGGAATTGGAGGCAGCCCTCTCCCAAGCCCAGGCAGAAATTGCCCACTGGCAGGAACAGTACGCCCAAGCTCAGCAGCGCATCGAGGCGTTGGAGCAGCAGCTTCAGGCGGCTTTGGATGAGCTTGCCGAGCAATCTGCCAAGCAATCGCAGCTACGCTCTGCCCAGGTGGCCATTGCCCATTTGCAGGAACAAGCCGAAGCCTTGGAGGCGCAGGTGAAGGCTTTGCAGGCAGAGCGAGTGGCCCTTTTAGAAGAGAACCGATCCTTGAAAGAAAAGTGCGAGCAGCAACAGATGCATGTGCTTAGCCTCAAGGCGGCCCTGGAGCGCAGGGGTCTAGAGATCCCAGCTCGGGTTGATGGGGTTGCCAAAGGGGCTGACACACCCAAGGGAGCGGAGTCTCCTGCTTCCCTCCAAGCCGCCAAGCCCGCGCTTCAGCCGCGACCCCTGCTGGCTCGGGCCGGGAAGCGGGCGGTAGATCTGCCGCGGTTTTTGTCCCGCCCGTGAGGGATCCCGTTTTGCAGTCCGCTCCTCCCCGCTGGTTGGAGGTGTGGGTGGATCATCCTCGTTTGGGGGGGTGCTTCATCTACCGTGTGCCGGAGGGATGGGAGCCAGAGGCCGGCGATCTCCTCAGCGTCCCCTTTGGCCAGCAGGTAGCGGGGGCAGTGGCGCTGGGCTGGCGTGCCGAGTTACCAGCAGGGGTAGAGCCCCAGTCGGTGCGGGCAATTGAGGCAGTGGTGGCCAAAGGGATCCTGCCCAAGGAGTTCTGGCCCCTGCTGCAGCGAGTAGCCGATTACTATCTCACCCCCCTGGCGCAGGTGGTGCGCACGGTCTTGCCCCCTGGCTTGCTTAGCCGCTCCCAGCGACGGATCCGCCTGGTTCGATCCCCCCAAGGGGAATGTTCGCCGGCCGCCCAGGCTTTGCTGCGGCTGCTCCAGGAAAAAGGGGGGGAGCTGTCTTGGCGCTACCTCCAGCAGCAGGTGCCCGGCGCCGAGCTGGCCCTGCGGGAGCTGCAGCGGCGGGGTTGGGTGGAAAGTTTCTGGCAGGAGCAGCAGGGGGGTAGGGTAAAAACCCAGCAGGCAGCCACCTTGGTAGAGGACTCGCTGGAGGGGCTGAGCTTGCCCCAGCAGAAAGCGCTGCAGATCCTCAAGCAAAAAGGGGGGGAGCTGCTGCTAGCCGAGTGGGAGCGTCTGGCGGGGGTAAGCCGGTCGGTGTTGCAGAGTCTGGCCCGCAAAGGCCGGGTGCACCTCTACGAGCGGCCCCTGCTGCGGCTGGGGGAGGCCGGCCGGCCTGTGGAGCAAGATCGGCCCAAGCCTCTGACGCCAGCTCAGGCCGAGGCAGTGGCGGCCATTTGCCAAGCTCTGGGGCGAAACCAACGCTTTCTGCTGCACGGGGTCACCGGCTCGGGCAAGACAGAGGTGTACCTACAGGTCATTGCCCAGGTGCTGCAGCAGGGACGGTCGGCCTTGGTGCTGGTGCCGGAGATTGGCCTTACCCCGCAACTGACGGACCGCTTTCGGGCGCGGCTGGGATCCCGCGTGTGGACCTACCACAGCGGCCTCTCGGCAGGGGAGCGCTACGACCTCTGGCGGCAGATGGTGATCTCTGTCCCCCAGGTAGTAATTGGCACGCGCTCGGCGGTGTTTGCCCCCTTGGCCAATCTTGGCCTGATTGTCTTGGACGAGGAGCACGACGACAGCTTCAAGCAGGATCAGCCCCAGCCCTGTTACCACGCTCGACAAGTGGCGGAGTGGCGGGCTGAGCTGGCCAACTGTCCCCTGGTCTTGGGCAGCGCCACACCCGCAGTGGAAACCTACGCCGCCCACCTCCAGGACCCGCAGCGCTGGGTTCGTCTGGCCCTGCCGCAGCGCATTCCTCAGGCGGGGATCCCGGCCACTCTGCCCCAGGTGGAGCTGGTGGACATGCGCCAAGAGCTGCAGGCGGGCAACCGCGGCATTCTCAGCCGTCGCCTGCAACAAGCTTTGCACGAGACTTTGAAGAGGGGAGAACAGGCCATCCTCTTTGTCCCCCGCCGCGGCTACAGCACCTTTGTTTTGTGCCGCAGTTGCGGCTTTGTCCTCACCTGCGCCCACTGCGACGTCTCCCTTACCGTTCACCTAGAGGGCAGGCAGGAGCTGCGCTGCCACTACTGCAGCGCCCGCCAACCCCATCCCCAGCGCTGCCCTGCCTGTGGTTCGCCCTACCTAAAGCACTTCGGCACCGGCACCCAGAAGGTGGTGGAGGTGCTGCAGCAGCACTGGCCGCAGCTAGGGATCCTGCGCTACGACAGCGATGCCACCCGCCGCAAGGGATCCCACCGCAACTTGCTGGAGCAGTTTCGCAGCGGCAAGGCTCAGGTGCTGGTGGGCACCCAGATGCTCACCAAGGGGCTGGATATTCCCCAGGTGACGCTGGTGGGGGTAGTGGCTGCCGACGGCCTATTGCACCAGCCTGACTACCGCGCTGGTGAACGCACCTTTCAACTGCTCACCCAAGTGGCGGGCCGCGCAGGACGGGGATCCCTGCCGGGCCAGGCCATTATCCAGACCTACTTGCCGGAGCACCCCATCTTGCAAGCGGTGCTGGCCCACGACTACGAGGGCTTTGTCCAGGCCGAGCTGCGCCAACGCCAAGAGGGGGGCTACCCTCCCTACCGAGCCCTGATCTTGATCCGCCTAAGCAGCACCTCCCTGGAGGCACTGGAGCGCTATTGCCAGCGCGTGGGCGAACGCCTGCAAGGGATCCCAGCCGAGATCCTAGGCCCAGGGCCAGCCCAAGTGGAACGGGTTGCCGGCCGCTACCGCTGGCAGATCCTGCTCAAACAGCTTCCTGGTCAGCCCTGGGATCGCACCCAGATCGATGCCCACTTGCGCAGCGCCCTTGGGCATATCCCCCAGGGGATCCGCGTCAGCCTCGATGTGGATCCGCTGCGGATCCTCTAGGGGTAGGTTGCCCTGGCCAATTCTTGGCCTCAACCTGTTCTATTTCTATAGTCTTTAAGCTTAGGGGATCCCTGGTCGACAACGGCCAAGGGTGCTTTGTGTGGCGTCAAGCAAGGAGAAGCGTTTGTGGCCTATCGTGTAACGTTGATTCCCGGCGATGGCATCGGCCCGGAAGTAACCAAAGCAATGACCACGGTCCTGGAAGCCACCGGGGTGGAATTGGAGTGGATCCGGGTGGAAGCAGGGGTAGAGGTGATTGAGAAATACGGCACGCCTTTGCCGCCGCAGGTGTTAGAGTCCATCCGAGAAACCAAAGTGGCCATCAAAGGGCCCATTGGCACCCCCGTAGGCACGGGCTTTCGCTCCGTCAATGTAGCCATCCGCAAAGAGCTAGACCTCTACGCCAACCTGCGCCCGGCCAAATCTATCCCTGGCATCAAAAGCCCTTTTCAAAACATCGACCTAGTGGTGGTGCGGGAAAACACTGAAGATCTCTACGCCGGGATCGAGTTTGAAAGGGGGACCCCCGAAGCTGTGCAGGCGCGAGAGGAGATGATGCGCCTTTCCGGCAAGTTCATCCGCGAGGGATCGGCCATTGCCATCAAGCCCATCTCAGAGTTTGGCAGCCGCCGCATCGTCAAGTTTGCTTTCGAATATGCCCGCCAAAATGGCCGCAAAAAGGTAACGGCCGTTCACAAAGCCAACATCATGAAGTTTACCGACGGGCTGTTTTTGCAGGTGGCGCGGGAGGTGGCCCAGGAGTACCCCGACATCGAGTTTGAGGATCGCATCGTGGACAACATGTGCATGCAACTGATGCAAAAGCCGCAGCTCTACGATGTGCTGGTGCTCACCAACCTCTATGGGGACATCATCTCGGATCTGTGCGCTGGCATGATTGGCGGGCTGGGGGTGGCGCCGGGGGCCAACATTGGCGATGGCATCGCTGTCTTTGAGGCCATCCACGGCTCAGCACCCAAATATGCTGGTCAGAACAAGGTCAACCCCTCTGCCCTCATCCTCTCCGGGGCCATGATGCTGCGCTACCTAGGCGAGCGGGAAGCCGCCGCGAGGGTAGAAGCGGCAGTGCAGTCGGTCATTGCCGAAGGCAAATACGTCACCTATGACCTGGCCCAAGGGGAGCCTGTGGGCACTCAGGAGATGGCCGAGGCCATCGCCGCCCGCGTCCAGGAGCTCGCTCGCGTCTAAAGCCGCAGCTTCAAGCAACCCCGCTCAATAGCCCAGAACTGGATCCACCACTCCCAACAAAGGCTCCCCCAGCCGAAAGCGGCGCACGTTTTCCCGCACCCGCTCAGACAAAGCGGGGATGATCATGGCATCGGTAATGGCTGTGTGGGGGGTAACTAGGCAATTGGGCAAGCTCCAGAGGGGATGTCCAGGGGGCAGCGGCTCCGGGTCTGTAACATCCAGGGCGGCGCCCCGGATGATTCCTTCTTGCAAAGCAGCCACCAGGTCGGGAGTCACGATGTGTTTGCCGCGCGCCACATTGACCAGCCAGCAGCCGGATCCCATCTGCTCCAGCTCTGGCCGGGCGATGATCCCCTCGGTCTCGGGGGTGAGGGCCAAGGCCAGGATCACCACATCCGCCCCCGCCAGCACCGACTGCCGCTCTGCCAGCGTCACCACTCGGCCGGCTCCCGGCAAGGGATCCGCCCTGCGCCGCACTACATCGATGGCGCACTGAAAGGGCTGTAGCAACTGGATCAGGGCCTGGGCAATGCCCCCTGCCCCAAAAATCACCACCCGCTTGCCCCAGAGGCTGGTGCCGGATCCCGGCTGCCAAGTCTGGGCCAAAGCGCGGATCTTCAGATCCCGTAGGCCAGCCAGGGTGAGGGCCAGGGCATGCTCGGCCACTGCCTGGGCGTACACCCCCTTGCCGCAGGTCCACACGTAGGCGGGATGCAAGATCCCCGCTTGGGCAAAAGGCTCCACGCCCGCCCAGGGCAACTGCACCCAGCGGATCCCTTGGCCCTCTGCCAAGCAACGCCTTAAACCTGGCACGTCGAAACCATCGGTCCAGACCAGGGCTTCTGCTTCTGAGAGGGGCACAATTTCGCCGCCCCCTGCCAGGACTGCTGCCTTCAGCCAGGGGCGAAGATCCGCAGGCTCGACGGCAATGCGCTTGCCTTGAATGCCCATTGCGGCTGTTGGAGAAGTTCTTCACCTCTTTTTTGCCATCCTCCCCGCCCTAGAGGGTGGGAACTCTCGATGCCCTGCCCTAGGCTGCCTTGGTTGGGCCTACGGCCTGCCAAAGTACCCAGCAGGAGGGCAAAGCTTGTTGCGATTGGGGTCAGGACCTTGCTAGCCGGAAGAGATCCCAAACAGAGGGAGGAAAGGCAACTGGAAGAGTCTAGCTTGAAAAGTGATGCCTCTGCTTACCTCTGGCCTATGACGCTTTCCGAGTTCCTGCTCCTGATAGCCCTGCTCTTTCCAGGCATCTTGCTGTCATTGATCCTCATGGCCACCTTTGCTGCCGGGGGATAGGGAGTCTCTTGCCGGTTTTGGAGGGGGATCTGATAATGGGTGCGGCGTTGGCACCCTAGACTAGCGATGCGCATCTCCTTGAAGTGGCTGCGGGAACTGGTGGATTTTGAGCTTTCCCCAGAAGAGCTGGCGGAAGCCCTCACCATGGTGGGCTTTGAAGTGGAGGAGATTGAGGATCGCCGCCGTTGGGCAGAGGGAGTGGTTCTGGGCAAGATCCTGGCTGCCGAGCCCCATCCCAACGCCGATAGGCTGCGGGTCTGTCAAGTGGATTTGGGAGGCGAACGGCCGGCCACGATTGTCTGCGGAGCCGCTAATGCCCGTCCTGGCCTGCTGGTTCCTGTAGCTACGCCAGGCACCCATTTGCCGGCGGTGAACCTGACCATCGCCAAAGCGGAAAAGCGAGGGGTGCTCTCGGAGGGCATGATCTGTTCTCTAGCTGAGCTGGGCTTGGAGAAAGCTTCGGCGGGGATCCACGAATTTCCCCCCGATTTGGATCTCAAGGCTCATCCGCTGGGCTCTGATGTGCGCCCCCTGCTGGGCCTAGACGATGTGGTGCTGGATCTCACCTCCACCGCCAACCGGGCCGACGCTCTAAGCATGGTGGGGATTGCCCGCGAGGTGGCTGCTCTTACCCGCAACCCGCTACGCCTGCCACCCGTCCAGCCCCTGCAGGCTCTGCCCATCCCCAACTTCCAGTTGCGCATTGCCAATGCCAAAGCTTGTCCCGCCTACAGCGGCGTGCTGATTGAGGGGGTGAAGGTTGGCCCTTCTCCCGACTGGCTCAAACACCGCCTGGCCGCCGCCGGCATGCGCTCCATCAACAATGTTGTGGATGTTACCAACTTGATCCTGCTGGAATGGGGCCAGCCCCTGCACGCCTTCGATTGGGATCGCCTGCTGCAGGTCATGGGCAAGGAGGAACCCACCATCGAAGTGCGCTTTGCCCAGCCGGGAGAAACCCTGAAAACTCTGGACGGCCAAATCCGTACTTTGCACGCTGAAAACCACCTCATCGTTGCCGGCAGCCGACCGGTGGCCCTGGCTGGCGTCATGGGAGGGGAGGAGACGGAAGTAGACGAAGCCACCACCAAGGTTTTTCTGGAGGCAGCCCTCTTTGACCCCGTGGTCACGCGCCGCTCGTCCCGCTTGCAGGGGCTGCGCACCGAAGCCTCGGCCCGCTATGAGCGAGGGGTTAACTTGGCTACCCTTGAGCTGGCGCGGGATCGGGCGGTGCAGTTAATCTTGGAGCTGGCTGGAGGCGCGGTGGTGGGCCTGACCACGTTTGACCAGCGGCCACCCTTGGAGCGGAGGCTCCAGCTACGGCTGTCGCGGCTTATCGACGTGCTGGGGGACGAGGTGCAGCCAGAGGAAGTGGAGGAAATCCTGTCGGCTCTGGGCTTTCAGCTTTCCCGCTCTCAGGCAGTTGCCCCCAAGGCCGACCCCGCTACCGCGACGGCCAGCGTGGCTTGCTGCGTTTGGCAGGTATCTGTTCCCCCCCATCGCTTGCGGGATGTCGAGCGAGAGATCGACCTGATTGAGGAGTTTGCTCGCCTCTACGGCTACAACCGCTTCTCCGAAACCCTGCCCACGGAGCCGCTGGTGGGATCCCTCTCGACACGGGAGACTTTGACGCGGCAAATTCGCGAGGTGATGCGGGGCATTGGCCTGACGGAGGTGTACCACATCTCCCTTTGTCCAGCGGACGAGGACAGCTCCCTGGTCAAAATCGCCAATCCGCTTTCCCCCGAGTACTCCGCTGTGCGCAAGGCGCTGCTGCCTGGCTTGGTGGAGGCCTTCCGCTACAACTGGGCCCAGGGGAATGGCCCCCTGCAGGCTTTTGAGATTGGCCATGTCTTTGCCTATGCCCCTCCCTCCAGTCCTGAGCCCTATCAAGAGGCGGAGCACTTGGGGGGCATCCTGGGCGGGGATCTCAACCCCAATGACTGGCGGCACCACAATCGGCCCATGGACTGGTTCGAGGCCAAGGGGCTCTTGGTCTCGGCACTGGAGCGGCTGGGGTTTACCCCAGAGTTTCGCCCGGATCCCCCTGAGGCGCAATCGCCGCTATTGCACCCGGGTCGACAGGCCGGCATCTGGATTGAGGGATCCCGCCTTGGCCTATTCGGGCAGCTTCACCCCCGCCTTTGCCAGGAGAAAGATTTGCCGGAGGAGGTCTATGGGTTTGAGCTGGAGTTGGATCCCTTGCTAGCCAGCCTAGAGAGGCGGGGCCGGGTGCAATTTTCCCCCTTTTCCCCTTTCCCCGCCTCGGCCCGGGACATCGCCTTCTTTGCGCCGCTGGAGCTATCGGTGGCGGAAATCGAGGAGGTCATCCGCCAGGCGGCAGGCCCTCTGTTGCAGTCGGTGCAGCTTTTTGACGAGTACCGCGGCCAAGGGGTACCGCCAGGGCAGCGCAGTCTGGCCTTCCGGCTGGTCTATCGCGCTCTGGATCGCACGCTCACCGATGCCGAAGTGGAAGCTGCGCAAAACCAGGTGAGGGCACAGCTAGAAAAGCACTTTCCGGTTACCTTGCGCAGC
Source organism: Synechococcus sp. F70.1 (assembly GCF_047502745.1). Lineage (NCBI taxonomy): Bacteria > Bacillati > Cyanobacteriota > Cyanophyceae > Synechococcales > Synechococcaceae > Synechococcus > Synechococcus sp. F70.1. Next base: position 66,987 of record NZ_JANSJL010000116.1, on the reverse strand, counting down.
TAGCCGTCTGCTAGTTTCTAGTACGATCTTCGGGAAGTTTTACACGGGACTTTTGGCCGTGCAGAGCAACGCCTCTCTTTCGGCAGCAACCAGCTCTCAGGCTGTGGCCTGTGATCCCCTAACACGGGCGCAGATTCTCCTCGAAGCCCTGCCCTACATCCAGCAGTACCAGGGGCGCATCATGGTCATCAAATACGGCGGCGCCGCCATGGTGCAGCAGGAGCGCCGAGCTGAGGTGCTGCGGGATATTGTTTTTCTTGCCTGTGTCGGCATTCGGCCGGTGCTGGTGCATGGCGGGGGGCCGGAAATCAACAGTTGGCTCCAGAAGCTGGACATCCCTTTCAAGTTTGTCGACGGCCTACGGGTAACCGATGCAGCCACCATGGAGGTGGTGGAGATGGTGCTGGTGGGCAAAGTCAACAAACAGATTGTCCAGCTCATCAGCTTGGCTGGCGGATCGGCGGTGGGGCTGTGTGGCCGGGATGGCAACCTCATTAAAGCTCGCTCCCAGGGTCGAGCGGAAATTGGCTTTGTGGGGGAGGTGAGCAGCGTCAACCCGCAGGTGCTGCACACTCTGCTAGAGGGCAACCAGATCCCGGTCATTGCCAGTGTGGCCGCTGACGAGACCGGCCAAGCCTACAACATCAACGCCGACACCGTGGCCGGGGAGCTGGCAGCCTCTTTAGGGGCAGAGAAGTTAATCCTCCTCACCGATACCCCAGGTATTCTCAGGGATCCTGAGGATCCCAGCTCCCTGATTACGCTCCTGGATATCGAGACGGCTCGCCAGTTGATCCAGACAGGGGTGGTTAGAGGGGGAATGATCCCCAAGGTGCAGTGCTGCATTCGCGCCTTGGCCCAAGGGGTGCGGGCTGCCCACATTCTGGATGGCGGCTCCCCTCACTCCCTGCTCCTGGAGCTGCTGACCGATGCCGGTGTGGGCACCAAGATGGTCCCTTCTCAGTTCTCTGCCCAGTTGGGGAACGGAGCCTCCCTCTAGTCTTCGTTCGCGACAGCGGTGCGGCAATGGATTCTTCTCGGCAGAAGATTTGCGCCCATGGCCGAGGCATTACACCACGGCTTAGCGGATTGTCGGGTTTAGCTGTGCCCCAGCTCCTTGCTGGCGCGCACCAATCTCCACGAGGTGTCATCAGCGTTCTTGGGTAGAAGTCCGTGAGCCTTGCTACCTCTTCCTCCGAGGCCGCCTCCTCCAGGGATCCCCGAAGCGATTGGCGGCTGCTGCGGCTGCTCTGGCCCTACGCCCGGCGGCACCTGAAGCTGTTGTTGGCTGCCTTAGCCTTTCTGCCCCCCCTGGCCTTGGCGGATGCGGTGCAGCCCTTGATCCTGCAGCGGGCTCTGGATGGCCCCATCGCCCAAGCCTTTGCCCAGGGGGATAGTAGGCCCCTTGCCAGCCTCTGGCCCTACTTGGGCCTGCTGCTCCTCACGCTGCTTGTCCGCTGGGTTTTTCAAGCCTTGGAAGGGTATACCAGCCAGAAGCTGGGGCAGTTGATAACCCGCGACATCCGCAACGATCTCTTTGCCCACGTTCTGGCCCTGCCAGCTCAGTTTTTTGACCGCACCCCCGTGGGCAAGCTGATTACCCGCATCACCAGCGACGTGGAAGCGTTGGGGGACGTGTTTTCCACCGGTGCGGTTGGCATTGTCAGCGACCTGTTTACCCTGCTGGTCGTTGCCACGGTGATGCTCAGCCAGCGCTGGGATCTGGGCCTGCTGCTCATCCTCCTCGTCCTGCCTATTAGCGCTTTGGTCCTCGAGCTGCAGCGCCGCTTTCGCCTTGCCGACTTTCGCGCCCGGGAAGAGCTCTCCAAGCTCAACGCCTGGATCCAGGAAAACCTCTTGGGCATTGCCGTGGTGCAACTGTTTTGCCGGGAGCGGCTCAACAGCAAGATGTTTCAAACCATCAATCGGCGCCATATCCAAGAGGTGGATCAGACCATCTTCTACGACGCTGCCCTTTCTGCCGTTTTGGAGTGGGTTGCGTGGTTGGCAGTGGCTGCTCTCCTCTGGGTAGGCGGGCAGCAGGTCATCGCCGCTAGTAAGAGCAACTGGAGAGGATCCCTGCCCCTGCTTACGGAGCCCCTGACCTTGGGCAGCCTCTACGCCTTTATCCTCTTTTCCCAGCGCTTTTTTAACCCGCTGCGCCAGTTGGCAGAAAAGTTCACTGCCCTCCAGGCAGGGTTCACCGCTGTGGAACGCATCGACCACATCCTCAGCCTGCCGGTGGCCCTTCGGGATCCCGCCCAGCCGCGCCACCTGCCCCCCACTGCCAGAGGGGAGGTGCAGTTCGAGCACGTCTGGTTTGCCTACAACCCTGGCGAGTGGGTGCTCAAAGACCTCAGCTTCACCATCCGCCCCGGCGAAAAGGTAGCCCTCGTGGGGCCCACCGGCGCTGGCAAAAGCTCCATCATCCGCCTCCTTTGCCGCCTCTACGACGTCAGCCACGGCTGCATTCGCATCGACGGGGTGGACATTCGCGACCTGCCCCAGGCTGAGCTGCACCGTCACCTAGGGGTCCTCCTGCAGGAGGGCTTCCTGTTTTCCGGGGATATCCAGCAAAACATCACCCTAGGCGAGCAAGGGGATCTGGCCGAGGTAGAGCGGGTTGCCCGCCAACTTCACCTGCACGAGTTCATCGGTAGCCTGCCCCAGGGCTATGCCACCCCTGTGCGGGAGCGGGGCAGTAACCTTTCCAGCGGCCAGAAGCAGCTCATCAGCTTCCTGCGGGTCATGTGGCGGGATCCCAAGATCCTGGTCTTGGATGAGGCTACCGCTAGCCTGGATGTGGGCACCGAGGCCCTCCTCCAATCTGCTCTGCAAACTCTGCTGCGGGATCGCACTGCCCTCATCGTCGCCCACCGTCTCTCCACCATCCGCGATGTGGATCGCATCCTGGTGCTGCAGCGGGGGGAGCTGAAAGAAGAGGGATCCCATGCCGAGCTCCTGGCCCGCAACGGTCTCTACGCCAAGCTCTATCGGCTGCAAGGTCTGGGTAGCTAGCGGGTCGAGCCGAAGCGAGAGCGAATTGCCCTTAGAGTGGTGAAGCTGGCATCCGCCAAAGCAATGCGCGCCCTACAGAGGAGCAGGTTGCCGCTGTCTAGGGCCGTATCTTTCAGGCTGGCCAAACCGTCGCCGGCTTGCACCAGGAAACGACGGCCCCACGTGAAGAAGCTTTTGCTGAAGGTGGCAATGAGGCGTTCCATGGGGAATGAACTTCTGCATCTCCTACTCAGCCTACTCTGCCAGCAGGGGATCTCCACAAGCCAGGAAAGCCCCCAAGAAGATCGTTACAGATTGTTAAGATTTTGCCGTCAAGACGTCAGGCTGGCTATGATGGCTTGCAAGCCCGGCGCGTAACGAGAAAACAGCTAGCCATGAGTCAGCGGCCAGAGGTTGGGGAAGGCCCAGAGGCCAAGCAAAAGGTAACGCTATATCTCTCGCCTGAACTGCACCGCAGGCTGAAGATCCGGGCTGCCGTGGAGAGGGAGCCGATGTCAGCGGTGGCCGAAAAGGCGCTTAGCTTCTACTTGCTCCACCCAGAGATCATCGAGGGAGTTCAGGGCAGTACCTACCGAGTTCACCGCTGTCCCGAGTGCAGTCACCCGTTTGTCATTCGCAACGGGGAGGTGGTCTCTCTCCGCCAACAGTCTGCCGCTGAAGCCATCCTGGAAGCGGTGGAGCCAGGATATTGGGAGGCTGCCACAGGTTCAGGGGAAGAGCGCCAGGACGCGCTGGTGCCCTGCTAGGCCGCTTCCCAGTTAGCGCCCACTTGCCTCAGCCTTTTTCCAGTTTCCCTCCGCGCAGTTGGTGTTTTCCATGCAAGAGCTCAGCATCCTCATCCAAGCTCAATACCCACTGCTTTACCTGGTTACCTCAGAGGAGGAGCGGGCGGAGGCAACCCTGGCAGCGATTGCCCGTACTCTTAGGCCGCAGCGGCGCTTGTTTACCTGGACAGTTACTCGCGGCATTGTTGAATACGGCAACCCCCGCAGCCTAACCCAGCACAACACCCAGTCTCCCCAGCCTGCTATCCAGTGGGTGATGGAGCACAAGGATCCTGCCATCTTTGTTTTCAAGGATCTGCACGACTTTCTGGACAACCCTGAGGTCAAGCGCTGGCTGCGGGATGCTGTCGCCAGCCTCAAGGGATCCCACAAAACGCTTCTCCTCATGTCGCCGGTGCAGGTAATCCCAGTTGAGCTGGAAAAGGATATCTGCGTGGTGGACTTCCCCCTTCCCGACATGGCCACGCTGGAGCGCATCCTCAACCGGCAGCTGGAGCAGCTTCCGCGCGGGGGATCCCTGAGCTCCGAAACCCGAGAAAAGTTGGTCAAGGCAGCCCTGGGGCTGACGCAGGACGAGGCGGAAAAAGTTTACCGCAAGGCGGTGGTGATGCATGGCCGCCTCAGCGAGGCGGAGGTGGACATCATCCTTTCCGAGAAAAAGCAAATCATCCGCCGCAATGGCATCCTTGAGTTCATCGAAGAGGACGAGTCCATCGACGCGGTTGGCGGCCTTGAGGAGTTAAAGCGCTGGTTGCTGCAGCGTTCCGAGGCCTTTACCGAGCGAGCCCGCGCCTACGGGCTACCTGCCCCCAAGGGCTTGCTGATCCTGGGGGTGCCCGGCTGCGGCAAGTCCCTGATTGCCAAGACTACGGCCCGTCTCTGGGGCTTGCCCCTGCTGCGCCTAGACATGGGCCGCGTTTACGATGGCTCCATGGTGGGGAAATCAGAGGCCAACCTCCGCAGCGCCCTGCGCACCGCCGAATCGCTGGCGCCAGCCATCCTCTTCATTGACGAGCTGGATAAAGCCTTTGCAGGAGCAGCAGGCTCTAGCGACTCCGATGGGGGCACCTCCAGCCGCATTTTCGGTTCCTTCCTCACCTGGATGCAGGAGAAGCGCGCGCCGGTTTTCGTAATTGCCACTGCTAACCGCGTGGATCGCCTTCCTGGAGAGTTCCTGCGCAAGGGCCGTTTTGACGAGATCTTCTTTGTGGATCTGCCCAACATCAACGAGCGCATGGAAATCTTTCGGATCCACCTGCAGAAGCGGCGGCGCGATATCAGTCGCTTTGACCTGCGCCAGCTAGCCGCTGCCTGCGAAGGCTTCTCCGGCGCGGAGATCGAACAAGTTTTGATTGCTGCCATGTATGAAGCGTTTGCCCAAAACCGTGAGTTTACCCAGTTGGACATTTTGGCAGCAACGAAAGCAACTCAACCGCTGTCCCGCACCATGACGGAGCAAGTGGTAGCGTTGAGGGAATGGGCGCAGCAGCGGGCTCGGCCAGCAGCAGCTGCTGTAGCCGAGTACCAACGGCTGGAGTTCTAGTAAAAGGTTGAGGCCCACATCACTGCCGCATAGGTAGAGATGGCCTCAACCCTTCGCTAGAAGTTGCCCGTTGTTTCTGTTAACGTTCCAACCCCTACACAAAGGAGGAGAGAAACACCATGTCTCATTTTAGCACTCTGCGCACCAAAATCACCGACGGCCAAATCCTGATCAACTCCCTGCGCGATCTTGGCTACACCGTTAAGCTGAACGCGGAGGTGCGTGGCTACAATGGCCAGCGTGTTCGCGCTGACATCGTGGCCCAGTTGGAGGGCGACTACGATCTGGGCTGGTCCAAGAACCCTGATGGTTCCTACGACCTGATTGCCGATCTGTGGGGCGTGGCCAAGAAGTACAACCAAACCGAGTTGATCAACTCCATCAACCAGAAGTACGCCATCAACAAGACCTTGGCTGAGGTGAAGCGTCCCGGCTTGAACAACGCCAACGTCAAGGTGGTGGTGCACTAAGCCGGATCCTCTGTCCTCATCGCTGCAGCGATCTTCAAAAAAGGGGGCTGGGCCCAGCCCCCACTTTTTTGCCTTTAAGGGGCTGCGCAGAACCTACGCTTCGCTGAGGGCAGCAATGCCAGGCAGCTCCTTGCCCTCAAGCAGTTCCAGGCTGGCGCCGCCACCCGTGGAAATGTGGGTCATCTTGTCCGCTAGGCCCGCTTTTTCCACAGCCGCCACCGAGTCGCCGCCGCCAATGATGGTGATGGCCCCGGCCTGGGTGAGGTCGGCCAGGGTGCGGGCAATGGCTTCTGTACCTGCGGCAAAGCGGTCAAATTCAAAGACGCCCATCGGCCCGTTCCAGACTACGGTCTTGCACCCCTGTAGGGCAGCCTGGAAGGCTTTGACCGATTCCGGGCCAATGTCCAAGCCCATCCAGTCTTCGGGGATGGCGTGGATGGAAACCGTTTGGGCGTTGGCTTCAGGGTCAAACTTATCGGCTACCACCACATCCACCGGCAGCAGCAGCTCGACGCCCCGGGCTTTGGCTTTCTCCATCAGGGAGCGAGCTAGATCCAGCTTGTCAGTTTCCACCAAAGACTTGCCAGTTTTAATCCCTTGGGCTTGGTAGAAGGTGAAAATCATGCCGCCACCCAGGAGGAGCTTATCCACTTTTTCCAAGAGCCGCTCGATGACGCCAATCTTAGTAGAGACCTTGGAGCCGCCGATGATGGCCGCCAAGGGCCGCTGCGGATTCTCGATGGCGCCGGAAAGAAACTGCAGCTCCTTTTCCAGGAGATAACCAGCTACAGCAGGCTGGAGGTAGGCAGTGACGCCAGCAGTAGAGGCATGGGCGCGGTGGGCGCTGCCAAAGGCATCGTTGACGAATAGATCGGCCAGCGAGGCCAGCTTGCGGGCAAATTCTGGGTCGTTGGCTTCCTCTTCGGGGTAAAAGCGAACGTTTTCCAAGAGAGCCACCTGGCCGTTTTCCAGGTTGTTCACCACCGCTTCGGCCTCAGGGCCAATGCAGTCGGGGGCAAAGGCCACCGGCTGGCCCAAAAGCTGGGCAAGGCGGACGGCTACAGGAGCTAGGCTGTTGCCCTCGCGGGTAATGTGAACAGCGCCGGTCTCTTTGTCTTTTTTGATGGGGCGGCCTAGGTGACTCGTGAGGATGACCTTGGCCCCTGCCTGGGCCAGGGCCTGGATGGTGGGCAGGGAGGCGCGGATGCGAGTGTCGTCAGTGATGTTGCCCTGAGGATCCAGAGGGACGTTGAAATCCACTCGCACCAGTACGCGCTTGCCTTTGAGATCAAAGCCAGATGACAACAGAGATCCCAGTGTTTGCTTGGCCATCTTTGTCGCTCCCCCTGGATTTTTTCCGTATCCTACCAGGGATCGGATCCCGGCGGGAAAGCAGGGCTCTCGCAGCCGCCAGCAATTGTAACGGTTTGCAAATAGAATGGTAGTGTTGCTTGAGCGTCACCGTCATGCGCGTTGCCATTGCTGGGGGAGGGCTGGCAGGGCTGGCCTGTGCCAAGTACCTCTGCGATGCTGGGCATCAGCCGCTGCTTTTTGAGCGGCGGGATGTGCTGGGGGGGCTAGTGGCCGCCTGGAAGGATGCCGACGGCGACTGGATCGAGACGGGGCTGCACAACTTTTTCGGCGCCTACCCCAACACCTTGCAACTGTTCCGGGAGCTGGGCATCTCGGATCGCCTGCAGTGGAAGGAGCATAGCTTGATCTTCAACCAGCCAGACAAGCCGGGCACCTACTCCCGCTTTGACCTGCCGGACATTCCCGCCCCCTTCAACGCCATTGTGGCCATCCTGCGCAACAACGACATGCTCACCTGGAGCGAAAAGGTGAGGTTTGCCCTAGGGTTGGTGCCGGCCATGGTGCGCGGCCAGCGCTATGTGGAGCAGATGGATCGCTACACTCTGCTGGAGTGGCTGCGGCGGCAGGGCATTGACGAGCGGGTCAACACGGATATTTTCATCGCCGTCTCCAAGGCGCTGGCGTTTATCAACCCGGACGAGATCTCGGCCATGGTGCCCTTGACGGCCCTCAACCGCTTTTTGCGCCAGAAAGACGGCTCCAAAATTGCCTACCTGGACGGTGCCCCGCCGGAGCGGCTCTGCCAGCCGATGGTGGACTATATCGTAGCCCGCGGCGGACAGGTGCACTTGAACGCGGCGCTGCAGGCGATTGACCTCAACCCTGACGGCAGCGTGGCCGGCTTTCGCGTCGTCACTCCTTCCGGACCCCTGCAGGTAACTGCCGATGCCTACGTCTCGGCCCTTTCGGTGGATGCGCTCAAGGAGCTGCTGCCAGCTCAGTGGTGGGGGATCCCCTTTTTCCAAAAGCTGCGCGAGCTGGAAGGGGTGCCGGTGATCAGCCTGCAGATTTGGTTTGACCGCAAGATTACTCACATTGACCACTCCCTGTTTTCCCGCTCGCCTCTCTTAAGCGTGTATGCCGACATGAGCAACACCTGCCGCGCCTATGCCGATCCCCACCGATCCATGCTGGAGCTGGTGCTGGCCCCGGCTGCCGAATGGATCGAGCGCAGCGACGAGGAGATCTTTGCCGCCACCCTGGAGGAGCTGAAAAAACTCTTTCCCCAGCATCTCACCGGCCCCAACCCAGCGCGGGTGCGCAAATGGGTGGTGGTGAAGACCCCGCGCTCGGTTTACAAGGCTACTCCAGGCCGGCAGCAGTACCGCCCCACCCAAGTTACCCCCATTCCCAACTTCTTCCTGGCCGGCAGCTACACCTTGCAGCCCTTCCTAGGCAGCATGGAGGGAGCCATCCTCTCCGGCAAGTGGGCGGCTGAGGCTATCCACAAAGGGATCCCCTCCCCAGCGGCTGCTTGCTCACGTTTGGCACCGGCAGGGGTCTAGCTTCCCATAGTGTTGAGATGTGGCCCTGCGCCTCTGGAGACGAGCCCAATGAGTCCGCTTGAGCAGTCCTTTGCCCTCTGCCGCCAGATCACGGCTAAGCACGCCAAGACGTTCTATTTGGGGTCCCTACTCCTGCCTCGACCCAAACGGCGGGCCATCTGGGCCATCTATGCTTGGCTGCGGCAAACGGACGAGCTGTTGGATGGGCTAGAGGCCAGCCAAGTAGAGGTGGAAGTCACCCGCCGCAAGCTGGAGCAGTGGGGAGCTCATCTGGAGTCCCTGTTCCAGGGGGGGGAGCCGCAAGTCCCCACTGACCTGGCTCTTATCCACACCATCCGCACCTACCGCCTCTCCATTGAGCCCTTCCGCGAGATGTTGCGGGGGCAGAGCATGGATCTGGACATTCGGCGCTATGCCACCTGGGAAGAGCTGCAGGTCTACTGCTACCGCGTGGCTGGGGTAGTGGGCCTGATGTGCTCCGAGATCATGGGGTTTGTGCCAGGGCGGGATGGCCGCGAGGAGGCGGTGGCCCTGGGGATTGCCATGCAACTGACCAACATTTTGCGGGATGTGGGGGAAGATGCCCGTCGGGGTCGGATCTACATCCCCCTTGAAGATCTGCGCCGCTTCAACTACTCGGAGCGGGATCTGTTTAACCACGTCATCGACGAGCGCTGGATGGCGCTCATGGACTACGAGATCCGGCGGGCTCGAGAGCTCTATGCCCAGGCGGAACGGGGGATCCCCACCCTGCAGCCGGACTCCCGCTGGCCGGTGGTGGCTTCGTTGATGCTCTACCGGCAGATTCTCAACGCCATCGAGCGCAACCACTACCAGGTGTTTCGCACCCGCGCCTATGTGTCCACGCTGGGCAAAGCCTTGGCGCTGCCGGTGGCCTGGTGGCGGTCGCGGCGCTCCAACTACTACGGCTATTAGCAAGCCGTTGGCAGTAGCGGCAGAAAACCAAGAAATAGAAGGGAAAACCTATGGTCAGCCGTGCCCTGAGCCTACCCTATCGGCAAATCTGGGAAGACAGTTTAACCATCTTCTGGCGCGACTGGCTGGATCTGCGCGGGCGGGTCTGGCAGGTGGTGGCCTCGGGGCTGGTAGCCCCCCTCATCTACATCGTTGCCTTTGGGGTGGGGCTGGGTGGATCCCTGCGCTCAGAAGCCCTGGCCGATGTAGCGGGATCCACGGCGGCCGGCTCCTACCTGCGCTTCATTCTGCCAGGGATGGTGGCGCTTTCTGCCATGACCATTAGCTTTGCCGGCACCACCTTCTCCATCTGTGGAGCGCGGCTATTTACCAAAAGCTTTGAAGAGCTGCTGCTTTTGCCCGTGCATCCGCTGGCGCTGCACCTGGGCAAGGTGTTGGCCGGCATTGCCCGGGGTTTGCTGACGGCTTTGGGGGTCTTGGCGGTGGGGGTGCTAGGTACAGGGGCCTGGGGCCTGCTTCACCCCTTGGCGCTGTTGGTGCTGCTTTTGGATTGCGCCGTCTTTGCCGGCATTGGGGTCATCGCTGGCTTGAAGGTGCCCAGCCTGGAGAGCGTGGGCGTGCTCACCAACTTTTTAATTACACCCATGTCCTTCCTAGGGGCCACCTTTTTCGATCCCAGTCAGTTGCCAACCTACCTGCAGGTTTTGGTCTACTGCCTGCCCCTTTCCTACGCCAGCATCGGCATGCGGGCGGCGGCCTACCAGCCCCTCTCCCAGTTCCCCTGGTACACGGTTGTGGTGCTAGCGGGCCTAGCGGCCATCCTGGCCCTGGTGGGAGCCTACCTGTTTTCCCACCAGCAAGACTAGTTGCCTTGGCCAAACACCTCGGGGTAGCGAGCCAGTTGCTCCCCCAGATCCTGGTCGTAGCGCAGGACAATTACCCGGTAGCCCCGCCCCAGGAGCTGAGCTCGAATCTGGTGATCCTGCTCCACTTGGGGAAGCTGGTCGTGCACAGCGCCATCACAGCAGACGTTGGGATCATAGAAGAAGTCGACAACACAGCGGGGATCGGCAATGGCTTTCTGAGCGTCGTCGGGAAGGCGATAACCCCCTGCTGCGAGGGTCTCCAGAAAGCGGCGCTCCAGTTCCGAGCGGGGATCGATGAGCTGGCGCAGCCACTCCAGGTGCTCCTGGCGGGAGCGGCCCAGGGAGCGCAGCTCGGTGCGGCTGTTGGCTAGCGCCCCCAAGAGATCCCGAATCCTGTACCGGTCGAGTTCCAACGCCTCCCTTTGGTTGGCAGCCGGGCAGCCTGCCAGAGAAGGTAAGTGCTTGTAGCGTCGGAAACATTTCTGGCACTTGGCAGGGGAAATGAGGCAGGGGTAACCCGCTCAAAGGGCAGGGTACCTCCCACTAGATGCATAAGCCGCCGGTGGACGTGAACCCCCTCCTCAGGGGTGCCAGTCAGGGGCCGGAGCACCAGGACTTCCTCGGTATCCCCCGGGAGCACCACCCACTCGCGGTGGCGAAAGCGAACAACTGAGCCAGGCTGCATGGAACCCAAAAGGCGCCACGGAACAAGCTTAAACTAGCTGTTGTCCCAGTAGAATCAA
>NZ_JANSJL010000116.1:0-55647 GCF_047502745.1 Synechococcus sp. F70.1 | reverse complement strand
ACCCAAAAGGCGCCACGGAACAAGCTTAAACTAGCTGTTGTCCCAGTAGAATCAACCAGTAGAATCAAGAAGAAGCCTCGCCCTACTGCTACGGGTTTGCCTGGGTGGGCAGTGGGCTTTGGCAAGCCAGGAGGGTGGGGAGGATGTCAATCTGGGCTGTTTTCCATGGCTAAGTCTTGCGAAACCCTGGAGCTCCGCGACGAGCAAAACCAGCCTCTCAAGTGCGAGGTGCTAAGACGGGTGGTCATTGAGGATCAGGTCTATGCCTTGGCCACCCCCCTGGATGCCGTCATCAAAGTGCTGGTGTGGGAGGAGGAGCCCGGGCAGAATGGAGATGCAGAGATGGAAGGGATCCTGGATGAGCCGGATCCCGAGGAGCTCCAGGCGGCTCTCCCCACCCTCCAAGCGGTTTTGGGGGAGTTGAACCTGACCCTGCAGCAAAACGGCTTTGACATCCTGACGGTGCAGGGAGAGCTGCCCCCCGTGGAAGAGGAAGATGTGTTTGAGCTGGGCGAAAGCGAGGAAGAGGCCCAGGAGTTCCAACTGTTGGCTACTTTCTTCCACCAGGACAAAAAGTACGGCGTTTTTACCCCCCTTGAGCCGCCGCTCATTTACGTCGCCCTGCCCGACGAGGGGGATCCCTACCTGCTGGATCCAGAGGACTCTCCTGCTCTTTTCAATCAGCTTAGTGCGCTGCTCTTGGATCTAGACGAGGCGGGCGAGGATGAGGAGTAGGTGACGCCTCTCTCCCTGCGGCTTTGAGCTGCTGGCGGTGGCAGGGCGCCTAGACTTTAGCTCGCCCTATAAGGAGCAGCAGGGATGCAACCGGTTGACCTGACCACCCTCCGGGCGGTGCTGGCGGATCTCAAACGGGCTGAGGCCGGCGGGGATCCCTTGCTGCCTGCCCGCGTGGAGTGGATCCAGCAGACGGATCTCTGGACAGTGGTGATTGGCCTGCGCACCCTCACGGCCCGGCCTTGCTTGCTCCTGTCTTGGCATCCCCAGGCGGCCCGAGTTCACCTCTGTCAGGCTCCCCCCAAGGAGGCAGAGGACTTCCCATTTGGCCAACACCTGCAGCGGCACCTGCGGGGCTTGGCCTTGACAGAGCTGGCGCTGCTGGACGAATGGGAGCGGGTGATTGACTTTCGCTTTGGCCCTCGCCCTGGGGATCCCCCCCAACGCCACCTTTATCTGGAAGTCATGGGCAAGTACAGCAATGCCATCCTGGTGGACGAGGGAGGCGTGATCTTGGCCTGTGGCCACGGGGTCAGCGAGCGGCAGTCGCGGGTTCGCCCCGTGCAGCCGGGTCTACTTTACGAAGCTCCCCCTGCCCTCAGCGATCCCATCCCGCACCAAGCCGAGCCCTTCTCCCAGTGGCAGGAGCGCCTTGCCTTGATCCCTGGCCCCATCAGTCAACGGCTGCTGCGCGGCTACCGTGGCCTCAGCCGGCATTTGGCAGAGGCGATGTGCCTGCAGGCCGGGATCCCACCCCAAACCCCCAGCAACCAACTCTCGCCTCAGGAGTGGCAGGCCCTGTTTTTTTGGTGGCAGGACTGGCTGGCTCGGCTGGAAACAGGCCGGTTTGAGCCGGCACTCACCCCCCAGGGGTACACTGTTCTCGGCTGGGGGGGCTCCAGCGGGGATCCCGTTCAGCCCAACTTGCACCAGCTCCTTGAAACCTACTACCAAGCCCAGCTCAACCGCGAACGCTTTGAGCGGGAGCGGCAGCGTCTGGGGCAAAAGCTAGCTGCCCTGCTGAAAAAACTCCGCCAGCGGCGCGAGCACTTTGAGAAGATGTTGGCCGACTCGGCCCAGGCCGAAGCCTCCAAGCAGGCTGCCGATCTCCTCATGGCCCATCTCCACCTCTGGCGGCCAGGGCTGAGCTCGATTGAGCTGCCGGATTTTGCCAGCGGCCAGAGGGTCAAGATCCCCCTGGATCCGGAGAAAAACGCTGTTCTCAACGCCCAGGCCTACTACCGCAAGCACCGCAAACAAAAGCGAGCCCAGGAGGCTGTCCGACCTTTGCTAGAAGCTGTAGCGCAAGAGATCCGCTACCTAGAGCAGGTGGAAGCGTCCCTGCAGCAGCTAGAAGCCTACCGCGAGCCCCAGGACTTGGCCGTCCTCCAGGAAATTGAGGCGGAGCTGATTCAGCAAGGCTACCTAGAAAGCCCCAGCCGGCTAGAGGGATCTAGGCGGGCCTCCTCAGCCAGCTTCAACCCCTATCGCTTCACTAGCCCCAGTGGCTTTTCTATCTGGGTGGGGCGCAACAACTGGCAAAATGAGCGGCTGACCTTTCGCGTCGCCCAAGACCAGGACTGGTGGTTCCATGCCCAGGAGATCCCGGGCAGCCATGTGCTGTTGCGCCTGCCTCCAGGGGCGGTGGCCGAAAGCGAAGATCTCCAAGCGGCTGCCGACTTGGCGGCCTATTTTAGCCGCGGCCGCTTCAGCGAGCAGGTGCCTGTGGTCTATACCCGCCCCAAATGCGTCTTTAAGCCCAAGGGATCCCCCCCCGGAATGGTGGTCTACAAGCACGAGCAGGTGCTGTGGGGGCGCCCCAGCCGCGCTCAGTTGCTTGTGGAAAGCCTCCCAGCCCTGTTGTAGCCTCTACTTCGGGTCTACTACGGATCCCATAAACAGCAGCGTTTGAGCCGCCGGGTTGCCGCCGGATCCCGAGGCCACAATGGCCAACCAGAAGGGGCGATCCGCTACGAATTGGAAGGGTTCTTGCCGGTCGAGAGCGGTGCGCGAGACAAGCACGCCAGTGGCGGCTGCCGCCTCGGATCCCTCTTCGTTGACTTCGAGGGCCGCCTTGTGCAAGACTCTGCTGACCCGTGTCGGCTCTGGGGTCATCTGGCTGAAATCGGCCCGACGGGAAAAGGCGATCCCCAGGCCCAACTGCTGCAAAGCCGGCCCCAGATCGGTCTCGTAGGCCAGCTTAAGCTTGGGGATCCGCACCGAGCCGGGGCGGGTGGGCAGGGATCCCGTCCATTCTTGCCACGTTTCTGGGCTGAGCTCCTGCCGCAGGGCTTCTAAGCTTACTCCCGGTTTCGGCAGCAGGATCAGCAGGGCCAGCTCCCCTTCCCCATAGGGCAGGCGCACCACCTGGAGCTGCTTGGTCTCCCGGTAGCCGTAGCGGCCGGATTGAGCCATCATCGGCACTCGGACACGGCTGCCATCCGGGCGGGTGAAGGGCTGGGGCTCTGTCAGGGCCGGATCGAAGGGCTGGGTCCACTTTCCCCTGAAATAGATGGCGTTGAGCAAAACCATCCTGTCTTCACGGCCGAGGCGGTCCACAAGGCGGTCAATCTTGCCCTGGGTGCGCTCGGCTACCCAACGGTTGATGGCCTGCACCGTTTGAGGGGATCCCAGCTCCACCCGATTGGCCACTGCTTGGTAATAGGTGGCCAGGGCTTGCAAAAAGGGAGGCCGCAAGGTGAGGGTGGTATCGACCCAAAGGCCGTTGGCCATTTGCACCTGGATTGGCCCTGCTGTTTGCGATCTTTCCGCCAGCCAGCGCACCATCTGAGCCTGGGTCCAGTTCAACTCATTGAGGGAGAGTTCCTGGGCCTCCAGGACCTTGGCCATTGCCGCTTGGGTCTCTCCAGCAGCGCCGTTGTACAGCAGGCTCAAGGCTAGGCGAATGCTCAAGGGGGAGAAAAAAAGGTTCTCTCGCGGCTGCTGCCGGAGCAAGTGATCGAAGAGTTTTAGCGCAAAGCGACTTTGGGCTTGCTGGGCCACCGCCTCTTCTCCATACCCTTCCCCGTAGGTCACGGTCGGCTGGAACGGGAGCCGCAGAGGGGTTTCCTGGGATCCCATCCCGTGCGTGGGCCAAAGGCCCAAGAGCAACAGGCCAAACAGAACCAAAAGCGGGATCTGGCTTGCCGAGAATCTGCTCATTCTTGGCTGGGGAACGACTCTGAGGCTATGGTATCGGGCTAGGGGTGGAGGGCTCTTGCCCAAACTGGCCGTTGTGGCTGCGCTTGAGGAGATCCCGGCCAAACTGGCCAAGGCTTTCCTCTAGTCCTCGTTCGCGACAGCGGTGCGGCCCAATTCCTGTCGGATTAGCAGCAGCAGAGCCAGCACCAGGGTCACTTCCGAGAGCAAGGTGGCCAGGGCTGCCCCTCGCCACCCCCACGCCGGGATCCAGATCCCGTTCAAAGCTCCATTCAGGACTAGGGCTGCCAGTTGTCGGCGGCTTCGCAGCTTTTGCAGGCCAGCGCCAGTGAGCAGATGAGACAGCAGCAGGTGGAGCCCTTCTAGCAAAATGACGGGACTAAGCCAGCGCAGGATGAGAGCTGTCTCTTGGTAGGCGGATCCCAGCAGCCAAGGAATCCCGTAGGATCCCAGGGCCACCCCCAGAGTAGCCAAGCTGCCATAGCCGACCACCCAGGGGAAAAGCTGGCGGGCGTAGCGGCAGCCCTGCAGCAGGCCCTGCTGACCCTGGCGGCACAGCTCGGCAAAGTGGCTAGTGAGCAGCGCAATCATCGGCGTTTGCGAGAAGTTGATGACCCGGTAGGCGGCGCTGTAGAGCCCCCCTGTTGCGCTCGAGGCCAGGCGAGGCAAAAGCAGCTTGTCTAGGTCGGCGAAGGTTTTTGCCGCAGCCAGCCCTACGGCAAAGTCCCAACCTGCTCTCAGCCGTGGCCCTACCTCTTGCCAGTCCAGAGCCGCAAGAGAAGGAGCGCACCACCGCCGCATCCTCCAGCTCATTGCCCCCAGCACTGCCAACACCATTAGCCCGTAGAGGATAGCCCATTGGGTCAGGGATCCCCAGCCCAAAACCATCGCCAGCAGCACGGCGCTAACCCGCCCTAGGGCCATGCCGGTGTCGATGAAGGCTACCCCGGCAACTTGCTCTTGCCCAATGAGGATCCCCCTGTACACTTCGGGGAGGGCAATAAACAGCAGGTCGCTCCCCAGCAGGATGCCCACCTCAAGGGGGGAGATCCCAACCAGCCAAAGGCTCAGCAGAGGTGTTAACAGCAGCACTATCCCGCCGCAGCCCAGCCCGACCAGCCACAAGCTGGGAGCGATCTCCTGGGCAGATGCTGCGGCTCCTCGGCCGCTCAGGCGCTGGATCAGAAGCTCTGACTGGCCCCAATAGCCAAAGGGGGCAGCTAGATTGCTGCAGGCCAAGATGGCGGAGAACACCCCAAATGCTTCTGGGCCCAACAGCCGCGCCAACAGGACGAAATAGGCTCCAGACAACCCTAAGCGCAGGCCATTGCCCAGCATCAGCCAGGCTGCCTGGCGCAGTCGGTGCCTTGCTTTTCCTGGACGAGGCCTGCCAAAGCTAGAGATACTGAGTAGATGCTGAGGCTGTCCGCCTAGCTGCGTCAGCGGGCCCCAAGGTCGGCTCCCATTCTTTTTCCGGCAGTTTTTCATGGCCAAACTTTACCCTGTTGCTCCTGCCCCGCCCAGCTCCAGCGCCTTAGGGGAGCGGAAGCCTCAAGCCTTGTTTTCCCCCCACTCCAAGCCGGCCGTACTGCGACAAGTCCTTCCCCCACCGCCGTCCCCTAGCCCCCCTTGCCTGGGATCCCCCCCGGCCAAAACAGTAGGCCAAGGCTATCGAGCCCTTGCCTTGCTCTTGCTGGCTAGCGGGTTGCTGTGGGGAGGACTGGGACCGCGGCTGGCCTACTTGCAACTGGTGCGTGCCCAGTACTACCGCCAGTTGGCCGACACCAACCGCATTCGCCTGTTGCCCCAGCCGCCGGAACGGGGGCGCATTGTCGATCGCAACGGCGTGTTGCTGGCCGGTAGTCAACTGTCCTACTCGGTCTTTCTCTGGCCGTTGGTGCAGTCGCGGCAGGGTTGGCAGGAGACGATCCCCAAGCTGGCTCAGTACCTAAACCTGGATGCCAAAGAAATTGCTCAAAAACTGGAGCAAGCAGGTTATCGCTCCCCATTCCCTGTGCGCATCCTGCGCAACGCCAGCCCCGAGGTGGTAACTCGGCTGGAGGAGAGAAGCCGGGAACTTCCAGGGGTGATGGTGGAGGCGGAGACGGTACGCTTCTATCCCCACGGCAGCTTGGCCGCTCACCTGCTGGGCTACACCGGCGAGATCCCCCCAGAGCAGCTGCGAGCCGATCCCAGCTATCGCCTGGGGGACATTGTCGGCCTGATGGGGGTGGAGGAACTGTTTGAGAGCCATCTGCGCGGCCAGGGGGGTGGGCGCCAGGTGGAGGTGGACGCCGTGGGAAAGGTGCTGCGGGTGCTAGGCGAACAGCCTCCTCAGCCGGGCAAAACCCTGCAGCTGACGCTGGACGTGCGACTGCAGCAGGCGGCAGAGCGAGCCCTGGGCCAGCAGAAAGGAGCAGTGGTCGCCATGGTTCCCCGCGACGGCTCGATCCTGGCTATGGCCAGCTATCCCACCTTTGATCCCAACCTCTTTTCTGGCCGCATCACCCAAGCGCAGTGGGAGAGCCTGCAAAAGCAGGATTTTCCCTTCCTCAACCGCGCCCTGCGGCCCTATCCCCCTGCTAGCACCTACAAAATCATCACCACTGCCGCCGGGATTGAGTCGGGGGTCTTCCCTCCGGATACGGTGCTGCAGACGGCTCCCTACATTAGCGTAGGCGGGTGGCGCTTCTGGGAATGGAACCGCGCCGGCTTTGGGCGGCTGAACTACCGTCAGGCGATAGCCTACAGCAGCGACACCTTTTTCTACCAAATTGCTCTAGGCACCAAGGCCGCCCCCTTGCAAGAATGGTCGCGCCGCTTTGGGTTAGGCCAGCCTACCGGGATTGGCCTCAAAGGGGAAGCTGCTGGGCTGGTGCCCGATGCCGCGTGGAAACAGCGCCACTGGCGGGAGTCCTGGTATGTGGGCGATACGGTCAACATGTCCATCGGGCAAGGATTTGTCACCGCCACGCCGCTGCAGATGGCAGTGGTGACGGCAGCGGTAGCCAACGGTGGCTGGCGGGTTCGTCCCTTGCTCTCCCAGCAGGTGATCCCGGAAAGCCCTGTGCCCCTGCGACAGAAGGTGGGTCTCTCCCCTGCCACCTTGCAGATCCTGCAGCAGGGGTTGCGGGATGTGGTAGTTTACGGCACCGGCGGCAACGCCAACCTGGGCCCAGGCTTTCCTCCCGTAGCAGGCAAAACTGGCACCGCTGAGGATCCGCCGCGGCGCTCCCACGCCTGGTTTGTCGGCTACGCTCCCTACGATCGGCCTGAGTTGGTGGTCGTGGTTTTTCTAGAAAACAGTGGCGGCGGGGGTGGATCCCGGGCAGCTCCGATCTTCCGCGAGGTGATGCGGGCTTACTTCCAAAGCAACTAGTGATACCCCAGCTCCACCCTTTGCTAGGAGAGCATTAGCATGATCTCAGTGCTACCTTTGTGTTCAAAAAATTCTGCTCTGCTCCTCGATTGGGTTAGCACGAGGGAGTCCCTAAGCTCCTTCTCTAGCCGGCTTCTAGCCTAAGTTGGCTGTAAAATAGGTCAGTGATTTGGAGCCAAATGGCTACAATCCTATCGTCGGCAGCGGCTGTGCCCTGGCACAAGGCTAGCCCTGCTCCTACAGCCACAACTTCTCTGAGCAGCTCATTGAGGAGACCAGGATGAACAAGGCAGAGCTTGTGGAAGCCGTCGCTCATCGCGCTAACGTAACCAAAAAAGAGGCTGAGGCTGTCTTGACGGCAGCCTTGGAGATCATCGTGGAAGAGGTTGCCTCCCGCGATGAAAACGGAGAACCCAAAGGAAAGGTCACCCTAGTGGGCTTTGGTTCCTTTGAGGCCCGCAAGCGCAAAGAACGGGAAGGCCGCAACCCGAAAACCAACGAGAAGATGGTGATTCCCGCCAGCGTTGTCCCCACTTTCACCGCCGGCAAAGCTTTTCGCGATGCGGTGGCAGCTGGCCACAGGTCTTGAACCGCTGGGTTAGGCCAGGTCCCGTTCGCATAGGCGGGAGGGAGTCCTGAGGGGATTAGCGTGCAACGGCCTCGACATGGTGGCCACCGAGCTTGGGCAGCAGCGATTGCTGGTTGCCCGGTTGAGGCCATCGTGGATTTTTCCGCCAGCCTCAACCCCCTGGGCCCGCCGCAGTCGGTTGTGCAAGCCCTAGTTCGAGCGCTGGCGGCACCGGACCCAGTTGCCATCAGCTGCTACCCGGATCCCGACTATCGAGAGCTACGCGCTTGTTTGGCGCAGCGCTGGTCAGTCGACCCGGAGTGGATTTTTGTCGGCAACGGGGCGGCGGAATTGCTGACCTGGGCTGCTCGGGAGGCACAGGGGCTAGAGGTATGGCTGCCCCGTCCCGCTTTTGGCGACTATGAGCGGGCACTGCGGGCAGCAGGTGCCGTGATCAAGCCGCTGGATTGGCTGTCTTGTTCGGGATCGCCCACTGCTGCTTTGCTGCCAGAAGGGATCCCTGGCAACAAGAGAGGCCGGGTGCTCTGGCTAAACAATCCCCACAACCCGACGGGCCAGCTGATCCCGCGGGAGGCCATTCTGCCTCTTCTACCCCACTTTGAGCAGGTGGTGGTGGATGAGGCTTTTATGGACTTTCTCCCGGGAGACGCGCCGCAAGATCCAATTGATCTCTGCGCTGCAGCTGCTTGCCCCAGCGGGTCAGTGGCCCCTTTGCCCCGCAGCCAAACCTTGATCCCCTACCTTGAGGCCCACCCTAACACCCTTGTCATTCGCTCGCTGACCAAGTTTTTTACTTTACCCGGGTTGCGCATTGGGTTTGCAGTGGGCCATCCGGAGCGCTGGCGACGCTGGCGGCAGTGGCGGGATCCCTGGAGCGTCAATGGCTTGGCGGCAGTGGCGGCGGCAGCGGCTTTGGCTGACGCGGACTTTCGCCAGCGCACCTTGATGTGGTTGCCCAGGGCCCGCGAGCATCTGCTCAGAGGTCTGCAGGCGCTGCCCGGTTGGGATCCCTGGCCCAGCCAAGCCAATTTTGTGCTGGTGCGCTGCCCCCTCTCCGCCACGCAGCTTCAAGAACAGCTGCTGCGGCAGTACCGCATCCTGGTGCGGGATTGCCTAAGCTTCCCAGAGCTGGGGGATCGCTATCTGCGTATTGGCCTAAGAACTCTGCCGGAGCAAGAGCGCCTGCTCTCGGCCTGTTGGGAGATCCTGGAAAATCTCTCTCCTATAGCACCCATTGACTGATAGGGGCTTCTTTGGGGCCAAGCTCTAGAGGCCGGCCTCAGCTCTGTGGCATGGTATTAATGGCGTTGTCTCTGTCCCTTGCCCCAGTCCTGCTGTCAAGCTGTCAACGGCTAGAGTGTGAGGTTGGCTTTGCATACTGGTTCCTAAGCGAGGGAGGGTAGGTTATCTATGGACTTTTCTCCACTTCACTCAGATCCTACTCAGCCCCTGCCGCCGCCTCAGAAAACGCAGCTGACGCCCCAACGAACGCTTTCGGAAGTCCCTAGCCGTCTGCATCTGGATCCGCCCAAAGAAGGGAAACATTTCCGTCTCTGGCCGCGTTTACAGCGCCGGGAGTCCATCTCACGGCTGCGGGGGAGCCAGTCCGCTAGCGGCCTTCCCATCCACCCTCCTTTGCCTGTGCTGATCCAAGAGGTGGTGGAAGATTTAGAGGAAGAAGAAGTGCCCCGCCCTTCTAGAGGAGTTTCGCCCCTGGTGGCTTTGCTGGTTTGGGTGCTCTCTTGGGTGGGGATTGGCTTTGGGGTGCGCTGGCTACTCTGGCCAGAGGATCTGTCGCTGCCCAAAGCTGAAAAGAAACTTGCTTTGGTGGACTTGGCCCAGCTACCCCTGATTCCCGAGGTGGGGGAAGAGTCGTATTCAGGTGGGGTGACTCCCCCTGAGTTAGCGCTGGGGTTGACCACTCCTTCGGTGGAGGAACTGCAAGTTGAGCCCCTTGAAAATGTCCCCAACCCGCTGGATAGCCTGCAAACTCCTCCCAGCCAGGAGACATGGGTGGAGAAATTGGCAGCTAGCCTGGAGCGTCCCTCCCAAGACAAGCTGCCCCGGGCGGTACCTTTGACCGGCAGCGATCCCGACTCGCTGGGGCCAAACCGCGGCGAGGGCACTTTCTTGGTGCTGACCACCTACTCTGGGGAGGAGAGCTTGGCGCAGGCTCGCCGCATTGCCCGTGACGCCTTTGTTAAAGAGGTGAACGGCCAAAAGTTTGTACAGGTAGCAGCCTTTGCACAACTAGAATATGCCCGCTACCATGCCGAGACCTTGAAAAATCAGGGCTTTAACGTCACGATTGTCGAGCAGTAGCTTGGGCCGTTGAGTTGCAATCACCTTTGGCCTCCCCACAGCTCTTCTAGATAAGCTTGGCAGCGGCGTAGAAGCTGGCGGCTTTCTTCAAAGGTCATTTGTTCCAAAGCTTCGGCGTAGGAGCACCAGCGGTAGGCAGCCACCTCCTCTGGTTGAACCTGTAGCTCAGGGGGAGGGAACTGGGTTGGCAGGAGAGCGACGTAGTAGGTAACGGTCTTGGCCACGGCATTCCCGGCGGAATCGGTGAAGGTGTAAGTCTCCTGCAGCGATAGAGGCTCGGACTGGCCCGGCAACACTAGAAAGTGATACTCGGTCAGGCCGGTTTCCTCGCGCAGCTCCCGCTGGGCTGCCGCCAGCTCGCTCTCACCCTCATCTTTGTGTCCTTTGGGGAAGGCCCAGTGCCCCTTTTGGTGCTGGATAAGCAGATAGAGATGGGATCCCTGGGCAGGTGGGAGGGGAAGCACTGGGATCACGCCGTAGGCAGCATCCGTCAGCATGAAAAGATTCTAGCTTTCCTGCCCCCCAAATCCTAGGCCTCAGCAAAGAGGGAGGATGTCAGCTGCTCGTCTCCCCACCCTCTTCTTGGTCGGTGGGGTTTGGGATTCTGAGCTGAGCTTCTTGGCCCCTGAGAGCAGCAGGCTAAGCCTAAGGTTTTTCCCGTAGCCTGGAGAACAGGTACACCCCATCGCGATGGTAGAGCAGTCGAAACGAGGCTTCATTTTGTAAAGCTCGGATCAGAGCATGGGAGAACTCTAGGCTGCTGCGCCATCCCGGATGGCGGCTGTTCAGTAGCACATAATCAAAGGGATCCCATTGGTCAGGGGGGGATCCCTTAAAGCGGCTTTCGTCGGTAAAGTAAATAACCCGCCGGTGGGTGAGGTGGGGGCAGATCTCGTGGGTGGTGAGAACGCCCCCTTGAGTGGTGATCTGGGCAAGGGCCTCTCGAGTGGCCTGCCAAGTGTCGAGAGACTGGAGATAGATAGATCCGAAAAAAGTGTATTTGCCCAGAGCCAGAAAAGCCAGCAGCGACCAGGTCAGGGCCGCTTTCTTGGCAAAGCGAGCTTGAAAGCAAGGCGTTTTCATCCTTTCAATAATAGCCAGAAATAAGAAGGGGACAACAGGCAGCGCATACTGGTGCACCAGATCCCGATAGGCAGGATTGCTGGAGAGAATGTTCAGCCCTAAAGTTGGCAGAGCAGGGATCCAGGGATCCCAGTGGCGCCAAGAAAGCCCCCAGGCCACGGGGATAATCAACAAAAATCCATAGAATAGGGTATCGAGAGAGAAGAATTTGCCCAAGACTAATGTTGGCTTGAGCACCAAGTTTTGGATGATCTCAGAAACAGAGCTGCCCAGATAGCTATAGTGGGAGATGGCCGCTGGCTCGCTGCCGCTAAAGTGAGGGATAACCCAAAAAGTGGCTATGCCAAACCAGGCTGAACCTAACGCTATGGCCACCCAGCCGGCCACCTGGTAGCGCTGTTGCCAGCGCTTCTGGATTCGCCTGCTTTCGAAAAGCAGTAGCCAAACTCCCAGGGCAACAACATTGAGAGACAACACTGCCTTGCAGCCAAGGATACCGCTCAGGCACAGCAAGAACCCCCACAGGTTGGCAGAGCGAATGCAGAGTATAGTTGCCAAAAAAAGGGGAACGGCCAACACTTCTGGGTGAAAATCAAAAAGGTTGGCGTTAAAGATAGCCGGGTAGAGAAGATAGGCGGCGGCAATGGTCTTCGCCTTCCCCGGATCAATCTCGGCCCGGAGCGCAAGATGGTAAACGGCCAGCGCTCCCAAAGTTAGCGCCAGAGATTGGATGCCGAACAGCCAATAAACCGAGGGGACAATGCGGTACAAGAAACTGATGGGATATAGGATGAAGGCCGCATGATCTCCGAGGATGTGGATCCCTCGGATGGTGGAAAAAGGAACTTCTCCACGGCTAATTAGATAAATTGATTGGTCAAAAATTCCGAGGTCGTAGCCGCCCGACTGAAATAAGTGATGCCGCACAACGCTGCAGCTCAAAAGAGCCAAGAAAGCGCAGAGCAGCATTGCCAACAAAGACATAGGCAGAGGACGATCCTTCAACACTCGCCAAGACTGGGGGATCCCACCGGAGCAGATCCAGTTGCTGCCAACGAACTGTCGGTTCTACCCACCGAAGCCGTATTGCCATCGCAAAAGCTAGGGATTGCTTGAACCCAGACGGCAGTGCAGACAGCTTGGCCCGAAGTCTGAGGAAAAACCCCGACAGTCTTGCTAGAAGAGGCACCGCGACCGTCCACCGATGAGAAGGAGAGTTGGCCATTGTCTCGGCTGTGGAGGCAGCGCAGAAGCTTGAGAAGGTCTAAAGTTTTGCTTTCTTTCCACCGCCTCTCTTTAGGATACAGGCAGGCCATCCAAAGCCGCTGGGTGGGAATTCTGCATGGGTGAAGCCATTCGCTACGACCTGCTTTTGGTGGGGGGGAGCTGCTCGAACCTAATCCTGGCCCATCGCCTTCTGGATCTAGCCAAGCTCTCTGGGCTTAAAATCTCCATTGCCATTTTGGAAAAAGCCCGGCAATTTGGTGGGCACATTGTCAGTGGCGCTATCTGCAGCCCCCAGGTGATTGCCAAGCTTTTCCCGGATTTTGAGAGCCAAGGATTTCCCCACGAGGGGCGGGTGGAGGTGAGCCACCTGAGCATATTGGGATCCCAGGAACGGTGGGACTTGCCAGAGGCAGTGATCCCAAAGGGGTTGCGCAAACAGGGGCAGCTCATCCTCACCCTCAGCCATGTCATTCGCTGGCTGGCCGAAACCCTACAAGAAAAGGCTAAAGGGATCCCCAACGTCACCCTGGACGTATTCCCTGGCTTTGCTGCCCATGAGATCCTCTATGAGGGGGAGCGAGTCATTGGGGTGCGGGTGAGCGACTCCGGCCAGGTTTATGAAGACTGTGTCTTTGCCGAGCTCACTTGTTTTGGCGACAAGGGGTTTATCTCTAAGGACCTGATCGAAAAGTTTCACCTGCGCCCCCGCCCGCAACTGTGGTCAGTGGGGGTCAAGGAGCTGTGGCAGATTCCTGGCTCACTGCAGGGGCAGGTGTGGCATACCCTGGGCTACCCCGTTTTGGATGGCAGCTTTGGCGGCGGCTTTGTCTATGGTCTCAAAGATAACCGCCTGGCTCTGGGCCTCATCATTGGCCTCGACAGCAAAAATCCCAACCTCAACCCGCAGCAGCGCCTGCAGGAGTTCAAAGCCCACCCCTGGATCCAGTCCCTGATTGCTGGCGGCAAGTTGCTCAAGTACGGGGCGGCTGTCATTCCCGAAGGGGGCTACTACAGCTTGCCCACCCGCTTTGGCGTCGAAGGGGCCTTGCTCTTGGGCGATGCCCTGGGGGTGCTGGATGTGGGCAGCCTGGCCGGGATCAACAACGCCATGGAGACCGGCTACCTAGCAGCGGGCCTCATTCACGACGGCTTCTTGAAAGGAGATCTGCGGATCCAAGAGGCCTACCAAAAGGCGGTGGTGGAGAGCTCCGTTGGCCAAGATCTCTACCGTAGCCGCTACTTCCGGGAGGCCTTTTTGGAAAACCCCCATCTGCTGGAAGCGTACCTGCCCCAGATCTGCCGCAGCGTGGATGCCGGCCACCCTTGGCTGGGATCCCTGCGCTGGGGCCTGCAGGATCCCGTGCGTCGCGGTAGGGAACTCCTGCGTGCCTATACCCTGCTGACGGGACGGGTCAGCGCCAGCGAGCCACCCCCACGGGG
The DNA here is from genome assembly GCF_047502745.1 of Synechococcus sp. F70.1. Classification (NCBI taxonomy): domain Bacteria; kingdom Bacillati; phylum Cyanobacteriota; class Cyanophyceae; order Synechococcales; family Synechococcaceae; genus Synechococcus; species Synechococcus sp. F70.1. The sequence goes on along the minus strand of NZ_JANSJL010000116.1, from coordinate 41,713 downwards.
ATATGTGGCCCCCCATGCCGCCATCCAGGCGGACTTTGTGGCCCCCAGCGTTGTGGATCCCGAAACATTGACCACTCGAGCGGGCTATTTCTCGCGATCCGAGGCCGTCTTTTTTGCGGATCCCCGCTACCCCGAAGGCAACCGCCATATCCTCGAGTTTAGCGCCGACACCTGCCGCCAGTGCATTGCCACCTACGACCAACTTAACCGCCCTACCCCCTGCGTGGCCGATTGCCCGGCAGAAGTCCACCACATCCGGGAACGCAACGGCCTCCGCTCCCACGCCATGGCTTTGGAAAACTGCATCCAGTGCCGCACCTGCGAGATTGTCTGCCCCTATCTCAACTTGCGGGTTAACCCCAGCTACGAGGGATCCGGCCCCGATTTCTACGGGCTGTAGTGTCCTCTAGGTTGGCTAGGGCAGCTCTCTGGCCAGTTGGGACGGCCAACCACTAGAATCCCAGTCTGGACTCTAGAGGAGACAGTTCTTGGCCAATCCCTTTAGCCAGAGGCAGTCCTCTTGGAGGAGGACGGGGCCCTTTTTGGGTAGCTACACCCTGAGCCTAGATCCGCACCACCTGTGGGTGCCCTTGGCCTGTTTTGGGGATGGGCTCTGTATTTGGCTGGCCTTCGGGGCAGCTTACTGGCTGCGCAGCCTAGGCCCTCACCAACTTTTGCCGTGGGATGTTTACGCTGGCTTGGGGTTGCTGACCGTTCTCAGCTACTGGGGCGTTCAGGCCGGTTTGGGAGGATACGGCGAATCAAAGCGCCTATCTCGCTTCGAGGAATGGGCCAGCTTGCTGCTGGGGCTGGGGGTGACCTTTGGCCTGGTGCTGGCAGGGGCCTTCTTCGTGCGCTCCGTCTCGCTCTCACGCTTGGTGGTAGGCTATGCTGGCCTGCTGGCTCTGCTCGGCTTGACGGTAATGCGGGCAGCGCTGCGGCTGGGCATGGGCTGGCTATACGCCCGCGGTCAGGGGAGGCGACGGGTCATCTGGGTGGGATCCGGACTGCTTTTGGCCGAGGTGCTGGAGCGGCTAGAGCGCTGTCCGGCCTTGGGGTTCGAGATCAAGGCTTGGGCCGTGGCTGGGGATCCCTCGGCGCCAGAGCCGGGGCCTCTGCAGAAGCTGGAGCGGCTTGAGCCCGCTCATCTGGTGGCCTATGTACAGGCTCACCCTGAGATCCAGGAGGTGTGGTTTGGGCAGCCCCAGTTGGCCTCTGCGCCCCTCTTGCTGAGCTTGCAAGCCCTCTCCGTTCAAGTGCGCCTGGTGCCAGAGCTTCTCAGCTTCTTAACCGTTAACCTCCAGTTCCACTCTCTGGATGGGATCCCGCTGCTGACGCTGCGGCAGCCCCCTCTGCGCTATGCCCACAACCGTTTCCTCAAGCGCGCTGTAGATATCCTAGGGGCCTCCCTGGGTCTGGTGTTGCTTAGCCCGCTCTTCCTGGTCATCGCTCTGCTGGTGGCCTGCAGCAGCCCTGGCCCCATCCTGTATTGGCAGGAGCGGGTAAGCTTGGACGGGCGGCGCTTTTGGATTGCCAAGTTCCGCACCATGCGGGTGGACGCCGAAGCCTCTGGCCAGCCGGGCTGGACGCGCCCTGGGGATCCGCGCCGAACCAAGATAGGAGCCTTTTTGCGCCGCACCAATCTGGACGAGCTTCCCCAGCTTTGGAACGTTTTGAAGGGGGAAATGAGCCTGGTGGGCCCCCGCCCCGAGCGGCCCTACTTCGTGGAGCAGTTTAGCCAGGAGATCCCCAAGTATCCAGATCGGCACTTGGTGAAAAGCGGCCTCACCGGCTGGGCCCAGATCCACGGCCTGCGGGGAGACACCAGCATTGCCCGCCGCACCCAGTATGATCTCTACTATGTGCAAAACTGGTCTCTGTGGCTGGATCTGCGCATCCTGGCCATCACCCTCTGGCAAGGGATCTGCGGACGGTTGAACGGATATTAGGGGTTGCTCATGTCCTCCTTGCCCACGCCCCAAGAGCTCCTCTACGAGGGCAAAGCCAAACGGGTCTACCGCACCGCCGATCCCCAGGTTTACCTCTGTCAGTACAAAGACGACGCCACGGCTTTTAATGCCCAAAAGCGGGGATCTATCGCCGGCAAGGGGGAGGTCAACTGCACCGTCTCTAGCCGGGTGTTTGCCTACCTGGCGCGGCAAGGGATCCCCAACCATTTCTTGGCCCAGACCGGCCCCACCGAGATGCAGGTGCGCGCCCTGCGGATCCTGCCTTTGGAAGTGGTGGTGCGCAACCGTGCTGCTGGCAGCCTCTGCAAGCGCCTGGGCCTGGATCAGGGGCTTCCTATCCAGCCGCCGCTGGTGGAGTTCTATTACAAAAACGATGCTTTGGGGGATCCCTTGGTGACCCCAGATCACATCCGCCTATTGCAGTTGGCCACGCCGGAGCAGGTGGAGCGCCTCGGATCCCTGGCTTTGGCCATCAACAACCATCTGCAGGCTTTCTGGCGAAGCTGCCGCCTAGAGTTGGTGGACTTTAAGCTGGAGTTTGGCCTGGACGAGAAGGGAGAGATCCTGCTAGCCGACGAGATTAGCCCCGACACCTGCCGTCTTTGGGATCTAGAGGGAGCTGAGCCACGAGTGCTGGATAAAGACCTCTTTCGCTTTGATCTCGGCGATCCGGCAGCCGGCTACCAAGAGGTGCTGCAGCGGGTGCTCCAGGTTACGGATCCCAATCTCCCCTCTCCCTTTGGGAAAGGGGTTGGGGGTGGGGGCTAGAATACTGGCGACATACCCTGCTACACCCGGCACCTTGACGGGATCCCCTGTGACTTCTCCCCGCCCCGACGACCGCTTCCGCCGTCAACTGGCTAATCTACTGGACACCTGGGTGGAGCAGGGGCTAATCCAGCCGGAGCAACGGGATCGCCTGCGGGAGTACTACCAGCTAGAGAGCTTGCCGCGAACAGCCGGCAGCCGCTTTACCCTGTTGCTGCTGCTGTTTGGCGCCGTGCTAGTGGGCTTGGGGGCGATCTCCTTCGTGGCCGCCAACTGGGACGCCATTCCCCGCTGGGCCAGAGCCTTGGGATCCCTGGCTCTCACGCTGGGGCTGCAGGGGGCCGGCTTTCGGCTTAGGCAGCAGGGCTCCCCGCGCTTGGGCAGCGCCTTGTTGATTGCCGGCGAGCTGTCTTTGGGGGCTGCCGTTGGCCTGACGGCCCAGTGGGTTCAAATCGGGGGATCCCCGGCGGGCTTGTTCTTGGCCTGGGGGCTGGGCAGCCTGGCCATGGCCTACAGCTTGGTCCACACCCCCAGCGGCATCTTGGCCTGTCTCTTATTCGCCCTGGCTGGGATAACTACCCTGTGGGAGGAGGGGATCGGCTCGGCTCTGGATCCTCTCTACCCCTGGCTGGCCCTTGGCCTACTGCTGCCCCTTGCCTATGGGTGCCGCTCCCGTTGGATCTTGGCTTTGGCATTGGTGAATTTCGGCCTGGCGCTAGAAAGGTTGGCAGGGCGCTGGGACGGGTCTGCAGAAAGCTTGACCCTCTGGCTGCTGCTTGGTCTTGCTGTCGTCTGGGGGCTGGGCTTTTGGCACCAACGCCGTGGGCAGTGGCTAGGCCAGATCTTGACCGGAGAAGATGGCCAGGAGGGCGAGCAGGAGCAAGGCTTGGATCTGGGCCCGACGGCGGAGGGGCTGGCCTTCCTGGGGTTGGGCTTTCTCCTCTACCTCTGGAGCTTTCGTGAGCTTTGGGACCGGGATCTCAAACCTGTACCCTTAGTCCAAACTGTGGATCCCTGGGCGGGCCTGTCGGCAGCAGGATTGCTATTGCTAGCCGGTTGGAGCTGGTGGCAGGGCTGGCAGGCAAAGAGTTCCCAGCCCGTTTCTGCTTGGCTGAAGGATGCTGCTGTTCTGATTTCTCTGGTTGCCTTGGCGCTTTTGCTGGGGATCCGCAGCGCCCTGCCTTTGAACCTAACCGCAAAGGTAGCCTTGGCCTTCTTTGCTCCCTGGATCGTGACCCTTTTGCTCGTGGGATTGTCGGCAGTGCTCTGCTGGGAAGGGCTGCAGCAGGGGCGGCGGAGCCGCTTCTGGCAGGGGCTATTGGGCCTGACCTTGGTGGTGCTGACCCGCTTTTTCGAGTACCAGACCAACCTGATGACCAAATCGGCGGTGCTGGTGGTCTGTGGGATCGGCGTGATCTGGCTGGGGCTGAAGTTTGAGAGACGTATCTTCAATGCCTAGGAATCTTTCCTTTGGCTTTCTCAGGAGCTCAAGAGTCAAGAGAAGTTTACAAAAAATCGCGACACTTAGGGAACTTACTCTTCTCTAAAAAGTCTTTGTTGGTAGAAAGTTTCTTGGAGAACGTCAATGAAAAAAACAGGCCTGGGCCTAGGTATACTGGCTCTAGTCTCTTTTGGTTTCTGGAGCTATGGCCCTTCCTCGATTGCCTCTGGTAGAGATCTGTTTCGGGGGCACTTTCCGGTAGCGCAAGCTCCAAGGCCGGCTGTGCCAGCAAGGCCCAGGACTCCAGAACCCGCGCCCTCCCCTGTTCCCGAAACTGAGGCCATCGATGAGCTGTTCCGCCAGATCCCCATTCTCCCCTCTCCAAGACCGTTGCCCACGCTCCCCTGCCCTCGGCCCATGAGGTTGCAGTCGGTGAGGCTGCAGGCTCCGCCACCCAGCCCCGCTGTTCCTTTGCAGCCAGAGATTCCAGCCACCATTTGGAGCAATCTCCAGGGTCCTTATGGAACTACCAACTGGTCAGAACCAAACCCAGATAAAGTCTTTGCTCACACTTTTCAGTGGAATCCTCCTTGTAAAGCAGGCTGCCGGCTGGGAGGTACTCTGACGTTTGCCTACCGCAACAATTTGCCGGCTAGCAGCAACAGTTCTCCGGATGCGGGCAACGACAAGTACTACGTGTATAATATAACGGCGGCACTCTAACTCAATGGGGGTTCCTATACGCTTCACCTGTTAGTTCGACAGCTCAGACTTTTACCAAAACCCTAACGCTCTCGCCCGCTGAAGTTGCCAACAACACGGTTACGTTGGTGGTTCAAGACGACACGGCTGTCTTGGAAGCTAAGGTGGAGCTCAACTACTGCTGCTGTGAATGTGAGTTCCCTATCTGAGGCAAGTCCTTGGCAGCAGTAACGGCAGAGGGGGGGATCTAAAACTCTCCCTGCCGTTTTTCTTTCCCTTGGCCAGTTTCCCGAGAGCTAGCCAAGAGAATTTAGCAGCGAGCCTGGGCAAAGATCTCCTGCAAGATCTCGTCGGCTCCCTGCTGCTTCAGCTTCTCCGCCAGGGCCACCCCAACCGCTTCCGGATCGGCGGTGGATCCCGTCTGGGTATCGCGGATGAGCCGTCGCCCCTCTAGGTCGGCCACCATGCCGGTCAGGTGCAGCTCTTCCCCTCGAACTTGGCTGTGGACGCCGATGGGCACCTGACAGCCCCCCTCCAGCGCCCGCAGGAAAGCTCGCTCGGCCAAACAGCGGGCTGTCGCCTCCGCATCAGCCAAGGGTCGGATGAGCTCCAGAATCCGCTCGTCCCCCTGCCGGCACTCGAGCCCCAGGGATCCCTGGCCAACGGCGTACAGGGACACACTGGGATCCAGCACCTCGTGGATCCGGTCGGTTTTGCCCAGCCGCTTTAGGCCGGCCACCGCCAAAATCAGGCCATCGTACTCCCCCCGCTCCAGCTTGGCCAAGCGAGTGTTGAGGTTGCCCCGCACGTCCTTAAACTGCAAGTGGGGAAAGGCGTGGCGCAGTTGGGCCAGTCGCCGTAGCGACGAAGTGCCAATCACCGTCCCTTCGGGCAGGGTGGCCAGTTGGTAGCCACGCAGCTCCTCCCGCAGCACCAGCGCGTCCAAAGGATCCTCCCTCTGCGTAATCGCTCCTAGTACCAGGCCCTCTGGCAAACGGGTGGGCAAATCCTTGAGGCTGTGCACTGCCAGATCGCTGCTGCCGTTGAGCAGACTGACCTCCAACTCCTTGGTAAACAAGCCCTTATCGCCAATTTTGGCTAGCGCCACATCTAGGATGATGTCTCCCTGGGTGGAAAGCGTGTGCAGCTCCAGCGGCAATCCTGGATGGTGGGCCTGCAACTGTCCCATTACCCAGTAGGTCTGGGCCAAAGCCAGCTCGCTTTTGCGGGAGGCGATCCGCACTGGCTGGGCAGCCCCTGCCGAGGGCCGCAAGGGAGCCAGTTCGCTCATGGCTGCTGCAAAATCCGAGAACACCGTCTTTTCACGCTAACTGACTTCGCGCCGCCGCAGGGCAGCGACCTTCAAGATCCTTAACCAAAGCTGCCATTGCCCCTAGCCCAGACTTTACTGCAGGGATCCCAGCCGGTAGGATAAAGTAGGTGAGTTCGCCGGCTCAGCAGGAGAGGATTTAGTCGGTTGAGCTTCTCTTCCCCAAGTCCAGAGTTTTTGAGGGGAGATTTCCCCGTCTGCTTGGTCATCTGCCTGGCATAGGTCTTATGGAAGAAAACAACGTCGGCAACGGCACTCAGTTACTGCTCAAGCGCACCATCCCTGTTAAGGTGGTGGTCACCCCCCTCTGGAAGAAAGAAATGCGGGAGCAATTGGAGCGGCAGATTGAAGCCACCGATGCTCAGATACAGCAACTGGAGTTTCAGGGTAAGCGGGCCATTGCCGAAATCGAAAAGCAAAGCCCTAACCCCAATAGCCCTCAGGTGCTCCAGCAGGTGGAAGCAGTGAAAAGCCGCGTGAACGAGCAAAAGATTAGGCTCCTGGATCAGAAAAACCAGTTGCTCCAGCAGCTCAACCAACTGAGCGACCTGGAACTGAACCAGGAGGTGCTGCAGGGCAGCGTGGAGAGCTTCTTCTACGTGCAAAAGGGAGACAACCTGATTCAGAAAATGCAGGTGGAGATCCTGCTTGAAGATGGGGTCATCAAGGAAATTCGTGGCAACCCATGAGCTCCCCATTGGGGCAGGAGGGATCCCTTGCTGCAGGGGTGGCAGCCCAGGAGCTTAGGTTTTCAGCCCAACTCGGTGGCAACCCGGTGGTGACTATTAACGACCTCTGAACAGCCGCCAGGCCTAGGTTTAGGCAAGCCGGTTGATTTGGGCAAAGCTGTTCGACAAGATACTCCCCATGTCTGAGTTTGTCTGGTCAGAGGCGGTTCCCCTTGAGGATCTGGATCTCCCCGAGTGGTTGCTCACCTCAGCCCAGCGCCGCCGGCTTAAAGCTCTGCTAGTTTTGGCGATGGTGTGGGGGGTAGTGAGCCTGATGCATCAGGTAGCCGTGGCCCGTTGGCTTACTGTTGGCCTAGCTACCTTCATGGTTATCCACGTCAACCGCCTGTTTCGCCTACAGCCGGCAGAGCCGCCGCCTCCCTTGCGGCTTCACCCCCTGGAAACCCCAGTTGGAGACGAGGTTGACAAGGGATCTCCCAACCTTCCCTCAGAGGCTTTGGCCTTGCAGGAGCCACCTCTGCCGCGGGTAACGGTGCTGATCCCGGCCAAAAACGAGAGCGCTGTGCTACCGCGGCTGCTGCACAGCCTTAGCCAGCTGGACTACCCTCGCAGCCATCTAGAGCTCTGGGCCATTGATGACGCCAGCAGCGATGCCACCCCAGACATCCTGCAGGAGGCCCAAAAATGGCTGCCGCACCTCCGAGTTTACCGGCGGCCCCCAGGGCGAGGGGGCGGCAAGTCTGGCGCCCTTAACGAGGTCCTCCCCCTGACCCAGGGAGAGATTATCCTTGTCTGTGATGCCGACGCCATTGTGCCCTCGGATCTACTGGTTCGCACCCTGCCTTTATTTGCTCAGCCTCCTCGTCCCGGTCGGCGGGCAGTAGGTGCTGTACAGGTGCGCAAAGCCCTGAGCAACCCCGACGTCAACTTCTGGACGCTGGGCCAGGTGGCAGAGATGGCCTCCGATGCCTACTTGCAACAGCAGCGGGTACTCATCGGGGGTATTGGCGAACTGCGGGGCAACGGCCAGTTGGTACGGCGGGATGTTCTGGAAAAGTGCGGCGGCTGGAACGAAAGCACCCTCACCGACGACCTGGACCTCACCTTGAAGCTCCACCTGGCAGGGGTGGATATTGCCTTCCTCACCGAGCCCGCTATTGTCGAAGAGGGGGTTACCTCTTGGAAAAGCCTTTGGTACCAGCGCTGTCGTTGGGCAGAAGGGGGTTACCAGCGTTACCTTGACTATTGGCCAGGGGTCCTCAGCGGGCGCCTAGGCATGGCCAAGACTGTTGATCTCTGGGCTTTCTTTATCTCCCAGTATCTGCTGCCCATGGCTTTGGTTCCCGATACCCTCTGGGTGCTGTTGACGGGCCACTCCTCAGTGCTGCTTCCCCTGAACGCTCTAGTTATGGGATCCCTGACCCTGGCCTTCTATCGCGGCCTACGCCAGGTGGAGGGGCTACGCGGGTGGCAACTGTGGTGGCGTACGGTCCTGGGGTTGCTCTACATGCTCCACTGGCTGCCGGTTATGATTGTCACCACGGCTCGGATGTGTGTGCAACCCAAACGGCTGAGGTGGGTGAAGACCGTTCACTATGGCCACTGAACCTGCTCTGTTTTTCCCTGCCATCCTGGTATCCTAGTTCAAACGCAGCTACTCCCTACCCAGCCTAAGTATGGCTCGCCTCTACTACGATACCGACGCCAACCTAGAGTTCCTAAACGGCCAGACGGTGGCCATCATTGGCTACGGCAGCCAGGGGCACGCCCACGCTCTCAACCTGCGCGACAGCGGTGTCAACGTCCTCGTCGGCCTCTACCCCGGCAGCCCCTCTTGGCCCAAAGCCGAGCAGGAGGGGTTGACCGTCAAGACGGTGGCCGATGCAGCTGCTGCTGCTGACTGGGTGATGATCCTCTTGCCGGATGAAGTCCAAAAGGCTGTCTTCCAAAGCGAGATCCGCCCCCATCTGCGGCCGGGCAAGGTGCTTCTATTTGCCCACGGCTTCAACATCCACTTTGGCCAGATTCAACCCCCCCCGGATATCGATGTCATCATGGTGGCTCCCAAAGGCCCTGGTCACCTGGTGCGGCGCACTTACCTAGAGGGGCAGGGGGTTCCCTGTCTCTTTGCTGTCTATCAGGATGCCTCCGGGATGGCGCGGGAGCGGGCCATGGCCTATGCCAAGGCAATTGGCGGCACTCGAGCTGGCATCCTCGAGACCACCTTTCGGGAAGAGGCCGAGACCGATCTCTTCGGCGAGCAAGTGGTGCTCTGCGGCGGCCTTACGGCCCTGATCAAAGCGGGGTTTGAGACGTTGGTGGAAGCAGGCTATCAGCCGGAGCTGGCCTACTTCGAGTGCCTGCACGAAGTTAAGTTAATTGTGGATCTCATCGTCGAGGGGGGGCTGGAGAAAATGCGCCAGAGCATCTCCAACACGGCGGAATACGGCGACTACACCCGTGGCCCCCGCCTCATCACGGAGCAAGTCCGTGCCGAGATGAAGCGCATCCTTGCTGAGATCCAAAGTGGCCAGTTTGCCCGCGAGTTTGTCCTAGAAAACCAGGCAGGTAAACCCGTGTTGACTGCGATGCGCCGCCGCGAGGCCGAGCACCCCATTGAGAAAGTGGGCAAGGAGCTGCGGGCCATGTTTAGCTGGCTGAAAAAGTAAGAAGTTCTTGCTAGGCAGGTCTTGTGCTGGATCTAAAGCTGCTGCGGGATCGCCCGGAAGAAGTGCGCCAAGCCCTGAACAAGCGCGGGGCCGTCGCCGATTTGGACAGGATCCTAGAGCTGGATGGCAAGCGGCGCCAGTTGGAGACCCGGCGCGTTGCTCTGCAGGCCGAAAGCAACAGCCTGGGCAAGAAAGTGGGCGAGCTCATCCGGCAGGGGGCGGATCCCCAGGGAGCGGAAGTGACGGCCCTGCGGCAGCAAGGAGCAGATCTCAAGGCTGAGATTGCCCAGCTGGAGCAGCGGGAGCGGGAGCTGGAGGAGGAGATACGGACTCTTCTCCTCACCCTGCCCAATCTGCCCTTACCCAACGTGCCGGTGGGCCAGGATGAGACGGGAAACGTGGAGGTGCGCCGCTGGGGGGATGCGCTAAAACCTACCCACCCCGTTCTTCCCCATGACGAGATTGCCGAGAAGCTGGGCCTCTTGGAGGTTGGCCGTGCCGTCAAGGTAGCCCAGAGCCGCTTTGTGGCCATGGTAGGGGCAGGAGCAGCTCTGGAGCGGGCTTTGATTGCCATGATGCTGGAGCGCCACATTGCCGCTGGCTACACCGAGGTGATCCCTCCTTTTTTGGTCAACAGCGCCGCCTTAGAGGGGACAGGGCAACTGCCCAAGTTTGCCTCAGAGAGCTTTCGCTGTGCTGAGGACGACCTCTGGCTAATCCCAACGGCAGAAGTGCCCCTCACGAACCTGTACCGGGATGAGGTGATCCCGGCCGAACGTCTGCCGCTTTATTTTTGTGCCTACACACCTTGCTTTCGCCGCGAAGCCGGCAGCTATGGCCGGGACACCAAGGGCCTAATCCGGCTGCACCAGTTTCAAAAGGTAGAGTTAGTCAAGATTACCCATCCCCAGCAATCGGAGGCCGAGCACGAAAAACTCGTGCAGGATGCTGAGGCCATCTTACAGATGCTGGAGCTGCCCTACCGGGTGGTGGAGCTGTGTACCGGCGATCTCGGTTTTTCGGCGGCCCGCTGCTTCGATCTGGAAGTGTGGTTCCCCTCCCAAAACCGCTACCGCGAGATCTCCAGTTGCTCCAACTGCTGGGATTTCCAAGCCCGCCGCGCCAACCTGCGCTACAAAGAGGCTGGGCAAAAGGGTACCCACTTCGTCCACACCCTCAATGGCTCCGGTTTGGCGGTGGGACGGACTCTAGCCGCTCTGTTGGAAAATCACCAGCAGCCAGACGGCTCGATCCGCATTCCCCAGGCGCTGCGTCCTTTTCTAAGCCCTCGCTTCCTAACAGAAGACGGCACTCTCCAGAGTGCTCCCTGAGCCTTTCTATAGACTTCTTGTTCAGGAAGGAAGGGCGCTGCCGAGGCTTAAGCTAGCCTGGACTAAGTGCCCCTTCTCAGGCAGGGGATCATGTTGCCAAAGCATCGTCCCAAGCAACTGTCACTGGGCCCTCTGGAGTCGGAGATCCTTGAAATCCTTTGGGATCTCGGCAGTGCCAGCACTCGTCAAATCCACGAGCGCATTCTGGCCGACCCGGATCGGGAGCTGGCTTATGCCTCGGTAACTACCGTTTTGCGGCGCCTGAGCCAAAAGGGCTGGGTAAGCTGTGAGCGGCGCACCGATGCCGAGGGGCGGTCTTTGCCAATGCTGTGGCGGCCCCGTCTCTCTCGCCAGGAAGCTGCTAGCCTAAGAGCCTTTGCCCACTTGCAGCAGTTTTTGGCGGTGAGCGACCCAGACACCGTGGCCGCCTTTGCCGACAGCCTGGATCAGGCCAGTGTTTCCCAGTTGCAGGCAATTGCCGAACGGCTGCGAGCAGCCCGCCAGGCTAGGAGGGATCCCCAGTGAGCCACCTGGGCATGTTGCTGTTGGGCTTGGCCTTCAGTTGGCTGTGGCGAGCCCAAGTGCGGCTAGATAGGGCGGGCTCCTGGGCGCAGCGCTGGCAGTGGGCCTGGATCCACTTCTTGCTGCCGCCCCTGTTTTTGCTAACAACCGCCCTGGCTTTGGCCTGGATGGGGCCACGGGGACAAATGGCTGGAGCGGGAGGGTGGTTTTCCTACGGCTGTGCGCTGTTGGTACTGGCGGCAGCCACAGGCCTGGCCTTGCGCTGGATTGGGGAGTACTGGTGCTCCTGTCAACGCGCCCACCGGCAGGCCCTGGCGCAGCTGAATTTGTGTGGCTTTTCGGCTTACGTTTTGGACTTGGAGATCCCTTTTGCTGCCCAGGTAGGCGTGTGGAACTCGCAACTGGTAGTTAGCCGCGGCCTGCTGCAGCAGTTGGATGAAGAACACCTGCGGGCAGTGCTGATCCACGAAGAGGCCCATCGCCACTACCGCGATACCCTGTGGATGTTGGCGGTGGGCTGGCTGCGCCGCCTTAGCGCTTGGCTGCCGAATACGGAGCTTCTCTGGCAGGAGTTGCTGACCCTGCGGGAACTGCGAGCGGATCGCTGGGCGGCCCAGCGGGTGGATCCCTTGGTGCTGGGAGAGGCGCTGCTGCAGGTGGTGAGCTATGGGAGGGGACAGCAGCCGTCAAATGCCTGGGTTGGCTTTGCCCTGGAAATGGACCCCCCTCCAGGAGGGCGCCTGCAAGAGCGCATTGAGGCTTTGCTGCAGCCCAAAGGGCCTGAGGTCTCCGGGCCCTCGCCGTCTCGGGAGAGTTGGGGTTGGCTAGGGTTGGCGCTGTTGCCCCTGCTCGCTATTCCCTTTCACACCTAAAAGTCCAGCTCTGCCTAGTGGCTGCTGCACAGGGGTGGGCAGTTCTTCTTGAGGGCTGAGGGTCTCCAGCGCTGGCAAGGCTGAACCTGGCATTGCCGCAGGGGCAGGGCTCGCGGCGGGATTGACAAGAGCCAACTCCTGCAGCGCCGCTTGGGCTGGCTGAAACTGGGGGTCTAGCTCTAGGCAGCGCTGCCAACTAGCCTGGGCCGCTTCCCGCTGGCCAGTCCGCAGTTGGGCTAACCCCAAAGTATGCCAAAAGGCAGGCCGCTGGGGCTCAAGTTCTATGGCCCGTTGGGCGTCGGCTAAAGCCAGCTCCAATTTCCCCAGCTTCAGGGCTTCCCAGGCGCGGTTGTTGAGGGCCACTGCGTCCTCGGGGGTCAGCTGCAAAACCCGCGAGTAGGCCTCCACCGCTTTTTCTGCCTCTTTCAGGTCGCCATAGACCAGTCCTAAGGCAAACCAGCCCCAGGGATCCTGCTCATTGAGGCTGGTTCTCTGCCGACTGGCAGCAAGGGCCTCCTCCAGCCGACCCAAGCGCCGCAGGCTTGTGATCTGGCCAAACCAGCAGGCTACGCTGCCAGGACGCTGCTGCAGTAGGCGTTGGAACTGCTCCAAACTAGCCTCGTACTGCCCCAACGCTTGCAGAACCGCCGCCAGGGCATAGCGGGCCGGAAAGTTCTCTGGCTGGATCTTCAGGGCCTCCTCGAAGTGGATGCAGGCCTCTTTGAGGTAGCCCAATTTCTGGAAAGCCACGCCGCGGGCATACCAGCCTTTGGGGTTGTCAGGGTCATAGCGCAGGGCGCGTTCCAGGGCTTTGCTGGCTAACCGGTACTGCCCCAGGCGCAACAGGGCCACGCCCAAGTTGTATAGCGTCACGGGATCCCGACGGCGCAGTCGCAGCGAGCGCTTGTAACACTCAATGGCTGAGCGCAGCCGCTGGCAGTGGAGCAGAGCATTCCCTTGGTAGCGCCAGACCCGCGCGCTCCTGGGATTGAGCTTCAAGACCCGGGCAAAACTGGCCGCCGCTGCACTGGGCCGCCGCAGCCGTCGCAGGGCAATCCCACGCGCCAACCAGCTGCGGGGTTGCTTGGGGTTATGTCGCAACGCCTTGTTCAAGCTGTTGAGGGCCAGCTTTGGCCGTTTGAGTTGCAGCAGACGAATGCCGCGATTGTGCCAGGCCAAGGCATCTTCGGGGTTGCTCTCCAGCACCCTGTCGTAGTTGACCACCGCCGCTTTGTACTGGCCCAGGCGCCCCAGAATTAGGGCCAAGCGCAGCCGCGTCTCCTCGTCATAGGGGTTAATGCTCAGGGATCCGTGGTAGCTGTCGATTGCCTCGCGGTAGCGGCCTAACTGCACCAACACGTCGCCGCGCCGACTCCAGGCCAGGGCAAAGTTGGGATCCATGTTCAAGGCGCGGTCGTAGGCAGCTAGAGCCTCGGTTAGGTTGCCCCGCTTGCGCCATTCCTCCGCTCGCTCAAACTGGATATCGGCGCTATTCCACTGAAACAGGCGCTGAAGAAATTGCAAAATGGCAATCTTGCGTGCCCCTTCCTCTGGCGTGGCGGAAGGCAGTTCGCCGGTGGCAATGCGCAGGATGGCTAGCTGAATGGCTCGTAGAAAAGCTTGGAACCCCCGCACTTCCTCATCCTCAGGAGGTTCCTCACGGCGGCGGTAGTGCAGCCGAAATCGCTGGAGATCCCCAGGGGCGGGAAAGCTGGGGTCCAAAAAGTGCATCAGCTCGCGGGCCCGGTACTCAAACAGCACCGGGTCTTCCTCAGAGCCGCTAAAATCCACCAGCGGCGCTTCTGCCAGGGGCTGAGGCAGCTCAGTGGGCGTGTGGAGCAGGGTCAAGAGACGCTGGTTTTGCCGGGGCGGGGCGTGGGAGAAGCCACTGTAGAGCTCATCTCGGGGCCAGGGATTGGCAACAAACTCCGGCGAGGCCACCACCCCAATCCAGCGGCACTGCTCGATGGCCAGTTGCAGTTCCAGCTTGCGGTTATCCCCGGGTTGCAGCATCCAGCGATCGAACCAGACCTTGAACCCCTCTTGGTCCAGCCGCTCGGCCAGTTGCCGTACCCAGCGGGTCTGGGCGCGGTGGTAGCGCAGGAAGAGATCGAATTTGTAGGGTCCTGAGGACATGAACGCCCCCTTGCTGCCTCCTTCCAGCTTATCTTTGCTACTGCCTCAGTGGCTTGGGGCTGTAAAATATCGCGAGGACAGCGCTCCCCCTCCCAGCGCTTCTGTGCTACGTCTTTTTCCGTGAAACCCGTTCCCCTTGGCACCCGTGGCACTTGGCAAGGGATCCCTGGCCCTGAGCACACGGCAGAGGCCCTGGGCAATCCCGGTGTGCAGGTCATCGCCTCCCCGGCTCTGCTGGCGCTGATTGAGCGATGTGGCCACACCACCTTGCAGCCCTTCTACGAGGCAGAAGAAGCTGCCGTCGGGATCCGCTTTGCCCTGGAACACCGCTCGGCGGCGGTAGTGGGGGATCCCTTGCAGGTTGAGGTTGAAGTCGTGGCTGTGGAGGGAAGGCGCGTTCAGTTTCAGGCAGAGATCACCCAGCAGGGGCGACTGGTGATGCAGGGATCCTATACCTGTCAGGTGATTGATTTGCCCCGTTTTCTAGCCCGCTATGGATTGACGGCAGGGGATCCCAGTCGGTGCTCAAGCTCCTAGGGGGATAGCTGCTGGCCAGCTTTGCGGGAGTTTGCCTCATGGGGCAACCTCGCCAACAAGCTAGGGGGCTAGCGGCTACTTTCTTCTATCCAGAGCGCGGCAGACGCTGTCTTTACAGAGATCCACCCCCAAGCAGAGCCCCAGAGCAAACCCCTGCTAGACTGTTGAATTGAATTAAAAAGCTGGCCAGTCTTCTGATGCAGGCGCTCCAGGTTGAACGCTCGGTAGGGGGGAGAGGACATCGTGGCAACGGGGGCCTACGCACTGGTGGATAGCTTACATCGCCATGGGGTGCAGCACATTTTCGGCTATCCGGGAGGAGCGATCCTGCCCATTTACGACGAGCTGTACAAGGCCGAATCCCAAGGGCTACTCAAGCATTTCCTAGTCCGCCACGAACAGGCCGCTGCCCATGCTGCCGATGGCTACGCCCGCGCTACCGGCAAGGTGGGGGTGTGCTTTGCCACCTCGGGGCCGGGGGCAACCAATTTGGTGACAGGCATCGCCAACGCCATGATGGACTCTGTGCCTCTGGTGGCCATTACTGGCCAGGTGCCCCGCCATTTGATTGGTACTGATGGCTTTCAGGAGACTGACATTTTTGGCATCACCCTGCCCATTGTCAAACACTCCTACGTGGTGCGCGACCCCCGGCAGATGGCCCGGATTGTGGCCGAGGCCTTCCACATCGCCAGCACGGGGCGACCCGGTCCAGTGTTGATCGACATCCCCAAAGATGTGGGCCTGGAAGAGTTCGACTACCAGCCGGTCAGTGAGGTCCATATCCCCGGCTACCGGCCCACTGTGCGGGGCAACCCTCGCCAGATCCACGCGGCAGCCAAACTGATCCTGCAGGCCAAGCGACCCTTGCTCTACGTGGGCGGCGGGGCCATCATCTCCGGAGCCCATGCTGAGATTGCGGAGCTGGCCCACACTTACCAGATCCCGGTAACCACCACCCTCATGGGCAAGGGGGCCTTTGATGAGAATGATCCCCTCTCAGTGGGGATGCTGGGCATGCATGGCACGGCCTACGCCAACTTTGCTGTTACCGAGTGCGACCTGCTCATTGCCCTTGGAGCTCGCTTCGACGACCGTGTAACCGGCAAGCTGGACGAATTCGCCAAGCATGCCAAAGTTATCCACGTCGATATCGACCCAGCGGAGGTGGGCAAAAACCGCGTCCCTGACGTGCCGATTGTGGGAGATGTGCGCACCGTTTTGGTGGAGCTGTTGGCGCAGCTAAGCAAAATGCCCTACACCCCTGGCCAAACGCAAGCTTGGCTGGCGCGGATCGAGCGCTGGAAACGGGAGTACCCCTTGCAGGTGCCCTCCTATGAGGGCGTGATCGCCCCGCAGCAGGTCATTGAGGCGTTTCGGCGCCATGCTCCCCACGCCTACTACACCACTGATGTGGGTCAGCACCAAATGTGGGCGGCCCAGTTTCTGCGCACTGGACCCCGCCGCTGGATCTCCAGCGCCGGCTTGGGCACCATGGGCTACGGCTTTCCAGCAGCCATAGGAGTCAAGGTGGCCCTGCCTCACGAGGAAGTCATCTGCATCAGTGGCGATGCCAGCTTTCAGATGAATATGCAGGAGCTGGGCACGGTGGCCCAGTACGGCATTGCCACTAAGGTGGCCATTATCAACAACGGCTGGCAAGGCATGGTGCGGCAGTGGCAACAGGCTTTCCACGGCGAGCGCTATTCTCACTCCGACATGGCGGCGGGCATGCCAGATTTTGTCAAGCTGGCCGAAGCCTTTGGTATCAAGGGCATGCGCGTCGATCACCCCGATCAAGTGGACGACGCTATCCAGGAGATGCTGCGCCATGAGGGGCCAGTAGTGGCTGATTTTGTGGTCAAGCGGGATGAGAACTGCTACCCAATGGTGCCTGCTGGCAAAGCCAACTACCAGATGATTGGCCTGCCGGAAAAGCGGCAACTGGAGCAGGCTGCCGAGTTGATCTATTGCCCCAACTGCGGCGCTAAGAACCCCAGCTCGCACAAGTTCTGCCCCGAGTGCGGCGCCAAGCTCTAGAGCCAGGGATCCCTGCAGAGATCCCCGGCTTTAGCTGGGGGTGGTTGGAACTCCAGCCCTTCTGGGCACTCTAGAGCGGCCGGTAAACCCGGTAGTTGATATTGGGGAAGATGTTGTCCATATATTCCACCTTGGCCAGCCACTGCTCATCTTCGGGCGTAACTTTTTCCCGCCGAAACTGACCCGCTTGAATCTTCTCGTAGAGGTGGTTAAAGCGCAGTAGATGAGACTTGGTGCGGCGTACCGCGTAGGGAACCATCGTCCCCGTGCGCATGATAAAAGCCCAGTCCGAGGATTGAGCTAGCATCAGCTCCCGCGCTGCCTGGTTTAGGGCTCGCCACTCTAGGTCATCGGCGGGCTCACGGCGGCTCAGCTCAATCATGCGCTCGGTAGCCTTGTGGAGGTGGGGATAGATCCAGGCATTGGTGGGGTTGAGCCAGTACTCGTGGAAGCCGCGCGCCCCCCAGCTAGACTGAGCAGGTTTGCACACCTGGTGGGTAGGGTTCTCCCGCAGGTACTCCGCCAGGTGGGTCATGCGATAGGTATTTTGGTCGAAGTAGCTCTTGCGGATGAGGAAATCCAAAAACCAAGGTCCCTCATACCACCAGTGACCGAAGAGCTCGGCATCGTAGGGAGCCACCACCAACGGCGGGCGTCCCATGACGCTGGACAAGTACTCGATTTGCCGTTGGCGGTTGAACATGAAGTTGCCGGCATGTTCGGCTGCTTTCTCTCGCGCCCAGTAGGGATCGTAGAGTTCCTTCTGCCCCAGATCCAGGTTGCGCCCGGTGATGCGGTGGTACTTGATGCCGGTGTTCTTCCGCTGGCCATTGGGCATGATGTAGGGCTTGATGTACTCGTAGTCGGCCTCGTACCCCAGGTCTTTGTAGAACTCGCGATAGACGGGATCCCCAGGGTAGCCCACCTCCGCCGACCACACCTGCTGGGAAGACTCGTGGTCGCGACCGAAGACGGCAACGCCGGTCTCGGTAAAGATGGGGGCGTACATGCCGTAGCGGGGCCGTGGCTTGGCATATAGCAGGCCGTGGGCGTCGGTAATCATGTAGCGCAGCCCAGCATCGGCCACCATCCGCTCCAACCCCTGGTAGTAGGCGCATTCGGGTAGCCAGACCCCCCGCGGCCATTGGCCAAAGTGCTCGTTGTAGTGCTCACAGGCTACTATCAACTGCGCCCAGACTGCCTGGGGATACATCTGCATCAGGGGCAGGTAGGCATGGGTAGCGGCACAGGTGATGATCTCCAGGTTGCCGCTGTCTTGAAACTGCTTGAAGGCCTGCACCAGATCCCGGTCGTACCGCTCCCAGAGATCCCGCACCATGGCAAATTGCTTGATGTAGTGCTCCGCCAGGTAGCGAATGTGGCCGTTGTGGGCATTCTTGTCGTACTCCAGTTGGGCTAGCTCTTCCAACTTGCTGAGGTAGTGGTCGTAGCGCTCCTGCAGCAAGGGATCCCGCAGCATCGACACCAGAGGTGGCGTCAGGGACATGGTGAGGCGAAAGTCAATGCCATCTCTCCGGAGCCCCTCAAACATGTGCAGCAGCGGGACATAGGTCTCGGTAATGGCTTCGTAGAGCCATTCCTCTTCCAGCACAAAGTCCTGCTCGGGGTGGCGCACAAAGGGCAGGTGCGCGTGGAGTACCAGGGCAAGATAACCCAAACTCATAGGTAGAAGATAGCGGAGTAAGCTCGCCTTCCTGGGCAATAAAAAAGAGCGGGATCGCTACCTATCGTCCAGCATTTCCCCCTTGTGGTCAAGGGCGGGGATCGCTGGGGATCGCTGGCTGGATCAGCGGTGACGAATGAACTCGTAGATCTCTAGGTATTCTTTGCCGGGGTAGTTCCAGGAGTAGTCGTAGCTCATGCCCTGGATTTGCAGCTGGCGAAACTGGTCGGGAGCGGTGTACCACAGGTCAATGGCCCGATCCAGCGCCGACTCCAGAGCCGCGTGATCTGTGTGGTAGAACACGTAGCCATTGCGTTGCTCCGGCAATTTGCGAGTGTCGTAGTCGCGGTCGAAAACCGTATCCGCCAGGCCGCCCACCCCTCTCACCACGGGCACTGTGCCGTACTTTAAGCCAATCATCTGCGTCAGTCCGCAGGGTTCGTAGTGGCTGGGCACCACGAGGATATCTGCCCCTGCATAGATAAGGTGGGAGAGCTCTTCGTTGAAAGCTAACTCGATGTGAACATCGGGGTTGTCGTTGAGGTAACGTTTCTCATGGGCAAACCAGGCGCCAATTCCTGGCTCGGTGGCGGATCCCAGCAGGACAAACTGAGCATTTTTAAACAAGGAGCGATAGATGGCATGATGCACCAGATGTACGCCCTTTTGCTCATCTAGCCGCCCGATATAGGCCACAATAGGCTTGTCAACATCGCGTAGCCATAGCCGCTCCCGCAGGGCTTTCTTGTTTTTGGCCTTGTTTTCTAAAGTCTGTGCAGTGTATTGAAAAGGGATAAAACGGTCAATCTCGGGGTTCCAAATGTCGTAGTCAACGCCGTTTAAAATGCCGCGAAACTTGTGCTGGTGCAAGTAGAGCGTGTGTCCCAGTCCATAGCCGTAGTCGCCAAATCGTGCTTCCAGGGCGTGGGTGGGTGAGACTGTTGTTACAAAGTTGGAAAAGACAATCCCCCCTTTCATAAAGTTGAGGACAAAAGGGTTGAAGTTATCGCGCAGGCGGTCGTAGTGGAAGTAATAGGGCTCGCGATTGAGTCCCGTGGCCCACAGAATTTCTGGCCCCCCAAAGCCCTGATGCTTAAAGTTGTGAATGGTGTAGCACACCCGCTGGTTTTCCATGCCGTGGTACTTATAAATCTCAAACAGCAGCACCGGCACCAGGCCTGTCTGCCAGTCGTGACAATGGATGATGTCGGGGCGCTTGTTGCTTTTGAGGAGAAACTCCAGGGCAGCCTTGCTGAAAAAGGCAAAGCGCATGTTGTCATCTGGGCAGCCGTAGTAGCAGCCGCGGTTAAAAAAGTTATCGCTGGAGTGGGGCTCAATGAAAAAGCAAAGGCGGCCATGCACCCAGCCGCAGTACACCGAGCAGTGAATAGCCCCGCCATACCAGGGCACCCAGAGGTCGCGGTAGGCGTCGTGCAGGCCCCAGATTTGGTCGTAGCGCATGACGTCGTATTTGGGCAGAATCAGCTCGACGCAGTGCCCCCGCACTTCTAGCTCCCGGCTGAGGCCGTACACCACATCCCCCAGCCCACCTGCCTTGATGACTGGGGCACATTCCGACGCAATCTGCACGATGTACATTCTGCAATCCCCCGCAGCATCGCCTTACCTTTCTTCACAAAATAATCCCTCCCCCCTTGTGAGCAGATCTCCCGCAAGGCTAAAAAAGGATCCCGCTGGCGGGATCCACGGAGAGCTACTTCCAGGGTTGGCCAGGGGCTCCCTCAATACTCAATACCACTGCTGGGCGTAGAGGCGCTGCACCAAGTAGAACACCAACAAGGGCACATCGACGCGGCGCTCGTCGATCATAAAAGACTCGAGAGTGCTGGCCGGGGATCCTGCAGTAGTGCAGCGGAAGAACTTACGGCCGTTTAGGGATCCCTCGGCAAAGAGGACGCTAAACTGCTTCTGGCCGCCGGCAAAGGAGCCAATCAGCGTCTTGCCTTCCAGGCGCAACTGCAAATCGTGGACGCCGCGTTTTTGAAAAGCGGCAATGGCCGCCGGGATCACCTCTTCTGTAATCAGTTGCTCGAAGGGTTTTTCTTCTTTGACTTCTTTGGCGGGTTTTTTTGCAGCAGCCTTGGGAGGGCGGGTTGCTTCCTCAGCAGGCTTGGCGACTTCGGCGGTAGTCTCCTGGGCGGGGGTAGGTTCTCCAGACATGGGCTGGACTCCGATAACAGCTAATGGGGAAGGGGAAAGAAGCTAGCTTTTGGGAATGTACTGATCCACAACTTTTTCCTCAGGGATCTGGGGAAAGCCCAGGCTGTAGTTGAGGGTGCGCCCTTGCAGGTTGTAGGCAATCTCCCCTTGCCTCAGCAGGGAGCGGATGAAGTGCTCCAGCTCAGACCCGATGCGCCGCAGGTTGTACTCCGTCAGATCCCGGCCTCGGTACTCCTCCACCAATTCCTCGAAGCGGGCATAGACCTTCTGCAGAGCAGCGTCGTTCCAGACTAGCTCGTTATCGGGATCCACATCGAGGGTCAGCACATCGTCGCGGGGCACCAAGCGGTTGTCCGCCGTTACCTCGCCAGCAAAGATGTGAACGTGGCGGGTGGTGCACTTGAGCATGGCAGTTGCTCCGGTTGTAATCCTACACTTTTCCTCAGGGTATCACTCCTAGGGGTGTGTGGGACACCTGGATCTCTGCCGCCAATGGAAGGGAAGAAGGGGGATCCCTAGAGTGCAGGTAGGGCAGGCAGGGACTTCGACGTCCAAGGGGGGATCAGCCAGCTACAAAGACAGCCATCGATGCGGATAGGTCATACCTACGCGGCATCCTTTTCAGGCACCTTCTCTGCCTTTGGCTTCTCGGCGCTAGTAGGAGACTCCTCCTCACGGCTGGGGTTATTCATCTCTTCCTTAAAGCTGCGCAAGGCTTTGCCAAGGGCGCTGCCCAACTCTGGCAGCTTCTTGGGGCCAAACACCACCACTGCGATCAGCCCAATCACCGCCAGCTCTGGCAGGCCCATGCCAAAGATGCTAACAGCCAGGATAGGTTTGCTCAACAGCAGGATAGCCATAAATCCTCAGAACCTGAAAAACAGAACAGGCCGACCAACCCAGCTTGGAAAGGGATTGCCCGTCTCACTCTAGCAAGTTCTCCCTTCCAGGAGAAAGCGCTTGGCTCCTGCTTTCTTGGGAGCTGGTTCTCGAGGAGGATAATGTCAAGGCAAGCTGGAGAACTCCTAGCGGGGACGCTCGAGCTAGAGCGGTAGCCAGCCGTCGTTAGACTGAGATCAAGGGTCTGCTGGGGGTTGCCATGGGCTTTCTCCTGTCTGCCGAGCAAGTGGTTCAGTTTGTTACCAACCAATGGCAGGATCCCTATGCTGTTTTGGGGCCGCAGCAGATAGAGCAGGGGGAGGTGTCCTTCTGGCTGGTGCGTGCCTTGGTGCCTAACGCGCGGCAGGTTTGGCTGGTGGAACGTGCCACTGGGCAGGCCCACCCCATGCAGCCGCTGCATCCAGAAACCCTGTTTGAGCTGCGCTTCGAGCCAGGAACCCCCCTGCCAGACTACTTTTTGCGAGCGCAGCGGGTTTGGGATCCGGAGGGCCAACACCTGGAAGAATGGGAGGATCCGTATCGCTTTCCGCCGGAGAAGGTCAACCACATCGGCGAGCTGGATCGCTACCTCTTCAACGAGGGCAACCACCACCGCATCTACGAGAAGTTGGGCGCTCACCCCATAAGCGTGGACGGGGTTCAGGGAGTGCACTTTGCCGTCTGGGCTCCCAATGCCCGCAACGTCAGCGTTATTGGCGACTTCAACCACTGGGATGGGCGCCAGCACCAGATGAAGCGCCTAGACGAAAGCGGCATCTGGGTCCTGTTTATCCCCGGCCTTGGGCCAGGAGCCATCTACAAATACGAGGTGAAGGCCCCCTGGGGGGACATCTACGAAAAGTCGGATCCCTACGGCTTCCAACAGGAGGTTCGCCCCAAAACCGGCTCCATTGTGGTTGACCTCAACACCTACACCTGGCATGACCAGGAGTGGATGGAAAAACGGGCTGCCACCGACCCGCTGCGCTCCCCCATTTCGGTGTACGAGGTCCACCTGGGATCCTGGATGCACGCCTCCACCGAAGACCCGCCCGCCGATGGCCACCTGGTGCCAGTGGAGCGCAAGCCCAACACCCGCTTTCTCACCTACCGGGAGCTGGCGGACAAACTCATCCCCTACGTCAAGGAGATGGGCTTTACCCACATCGAGCTCTTGCCCGTGGCCGAGCACCCCTTCGACGGCTCCTGGGGCTACCAGGTTATCGGCTACTACGCCGTAACCTCCCGCTACGGCTCCCCGCAGGACTTTATGTACTTTGTCGATCGCGCTCACCAGGAGGGAATTGGTGTCATTATCGATTGGGTGCCAGGGCATTTTCCCAAAGACGGGCATGGGCTGGCCTTTTTTGACGGTACCCACCTCTACGAATATGCTGACCCCCGCAAGGGCGAACACAAAGGCTGGGGCACCTTAGTTTTCAATTACGGCCGCAACGAGGTGCGCAACTATCTGGTGGCCAACGCCCTCTTTTGGTTTGACAAATACCACGTTGACGGCATTCGGGTGGATGCAGTGGCCTCGATGCTCTATCTGGATTACGACCGCAAGGAATGGATCCCCAATTGCTACGGCGGTCGGGAACACCTAGAGGCCATCGACTTTTTCCGTCAGCTCAATACCCTTATTTTCAAGTACTACCCTGGTGTTCTTTCCATTGCTGAGGAATCGACTGCCTGGCCAATGGTGACCTGGCCAACTCACGTGGGCGGTCTGGGCTTTAACCTGAAGTGGAACATGGGCTGGATGCACGACATGCTGGATTATTTCCGCATGGATCCCTGGTTTCGCCAGTTCCACCACAACCTGGTAACCTTTAGCCTCATGTATGCCTTTAGCGAAAATTACATGCTCGCTTTTTCCCACGATGAGGTGGTACACGGCAAAAGCCACATGCTGGGCAAAATGCCAGGAGATCTGTGGCACAAGTTCGCCAGCTTGCGGGCTCTCTACGGATACATGTTCACTCACCCTGGCAAGAAAACCCTGTTCATGAGCATGGAGTTTGGCCAGTGGAACGAGTGGAATGTTTGGGCAGATCTAGACTGGGAGCTGCTGCAGTATGAGCCCCACGCCAAGCTGCGCCACTACGTAGCCACTCTCAACCAGCTGCTGCGCTCGCAACCGGCTCTCTACACCCAAGACACCAAGCCAGAAGGCTTCCGCTGGATCGACTGCAGCGACCATCGGGGCATTATCTCTTTCATCCGCTATGGGGAGGATCCCAAGGAGTGGCTGGTGGTGGTCTGCAACTTCACCCCCGTGGTCTGGCCAAACTACCGCATTGGGGTGCCGGAGCGGGGGTTTTACCGGGAGCTCCTCAACAGCGACGCGGTGGAGTTCTGGGGCAGCGGCGTTGGCAACCTAGGAGGCAAGTGGACAGAGGACTGGCCCTACCACAACCTGCCCTACTCTCTTGATCTCTGCCTGCCCCCCCTTTCTACCTTGGTGCTGAAGTGGCAGCCGGAGGACTCCGCCGAAAACAAAGCTATGCTGGATTGAGTACGGCCTTCCCTGCTCATTGCCATGCGAGATCTCCTGCGCGACATCCTCCGGGATTACTCCGGCTTTGTGGAGCTGCGCTACCACAGCAAAGTCTTTCGCAGTGTCACGGCGGAAAAGGGCCGCATTGAGCGCACGGCAGTTCGGCGGCGCTCGGGGGTGGGGGTACGGGTGCTAGAAGACGGCACCTGGGGCTTTGCCGCCACCGGGGATCTCTCACCCGCAGCCATTCGCAAGGCCATTGCCGAGGCCCAGCAAGCGGCCCGCGCCAGCGCCAACTGCCGCAAGCAGAAGCTGAAGGCTTTGCCCCGCGTCCAACTAGCCCAGGGGGAGTTCTGCGAGCCCGGAGTGGAGGAAGTGGTCAACAAGCCACTCGAGGCGAAGATTCAATTGGCTTTGGAAACAGAAGCCCAGGCGCGCAAGTCCTCCACTCGCATCACCTCCGCCAGTTGCACCTACAACGAGATCTACGAGGAGAAAGCCATCGTCACCACCGATGGGGCGGATGTAGCCTTCCGGCTGGTGCGACCCGAATTGCGGGTGCAGGCGGTGGCTGAGGCCGATGGCCAACTCAGCAGCGGCACGGAGTCCATTGGCGTGACGGGGGGGTGGGATTGCCTTTTTCGGACGGATCCCTTGCAGATGGCGGAGAAGGCGGCTGCTACGGCAGTGGATCTCCTCTCTGCAGGCTATGCCGAGGGGGGATGGGCCACCGTCATCCTCTCCCCTTCCATCGTGGGACTGCTGGTGCATGAAGCCATTGGCCACACGGTCGAGGCCGATTTCGTCCTCGCGGGCTCGGTGGCGGCTGGCAAGCTAGGGCAGCGGGTGGCCAGCGAACTGGTTACTCTCAAGGACTCTGGCCGTTCTGAATTTATGCCGGGGGCAGGGGGAACGCTGCCCGTGGACGATGAAGGTGTTCCTACCCAAACCACTACCATCATCCAGAATGGCATTTTGGTGAGCTACCTGCACAACCGGGAGACTGCCGCCCACTTCGGCGTCGAGCCCACCGGCAATGCCCGCGCCTGGGAGTACGCCGACGAGCCGCTCATCCGCATGCGCAACACCTACATCGAGCCGGGATCCCAGACGCTAGAAGAGATCCTTGCTAGCACCCCCGACGGCTACTTCCTGGATGGAGCCAGAAACGGGCAAGCGGACTCCACGGGCGAGTTCATGTTTGGCGTGGAGCGGGCCTACCGCATTCGCAATGGCAAGCTGGCGGAGCTATTGCGGGGAGTCACCATCACCGGCAATGCCTTTGAGGTGTTGCAGTCGGTGGATGCTGTGTCGCGAGATTTCCTTTGGGATCTCGGATCCGGCCACTGTGGCAAGGGCCAGCCAGCCAAGGTGGATGCCGGCGGGCCCTACATTCGCTGCCGCGCCATTGTGGGTGGCCGCCAGCCCGCCTCGTAGCTCCTAAGGAAGGGGGGGAGTTAGTTAAGGAGCAACTCGCAGCACTAGCCGATTCGCTTCCCACTCCCGAAAGAGGCGAAGGACGTGCTCGGCTCTCTCGGCGTGGTCGGCCAAGATCTCGGCGCCAGAACGAGCTTGCTTGGCTAGGGGCAACAACAGCTCCACCACCTGGTAGCGGCTGGAGGCGATCATCTTGCCGGGAATGCGAGCAATGGACCAGAAGATGTCCATTTTTTGAGCCGCGATCTGGGCCGGATCCACCTTGCCCAGCAGATCCGAAAAGGGGATGGTTTGATCCCAGTAGCGCACTTTGCCGTGCTGGACAAAGAGGGGGTTGAGCTGCCAACGGGAGCTTTGGAAAAACTCAGGGGTAAAAGGATCCCAACTGGCCACCTTTTTGCCCTGATGGCAGCACCAAAAGAGATTTTGCGTGTGGTAAAGAGGCTCCAGATACTCGATAACTCGTAGCTGGTCGAGGCGAGAAAGGGCCTCGTAGCGGCGATGGAACTCGGTGTGAGTAGCAGCAATTAAAGGCTTGGCGTTCCAGTAGTCCAAGTAGGGGGCTACATCGATAAACTCCAAGCCCGCCTGGGCCAGAAGGTCGGGGATTTCGCCGATGTCAAAAGGAATGTCGTTGGCGTGGAAGAAGTTGTCGACGATGTTCTCGTCTGCTAGGTAGTATTCCTCATGGGCCTTGGCGTGCTTGGCCAAAAGGGAGTTGGGATGAGCTGCCTTCAGCAATTGCCGCACAAATTCGATCTTTTCCTGGGTGGCCGGTGGAGTAATCCCCAGCAGCTCCAAAGCACGGCGAATGCGGTAGACATGCCAACGGCCTGAGCGGTTGTAGAGCATCAGGGCCATTACCCCGTCGGGAGCCAGGCGCGAGGCCAAGTTCTTTAGGGCCTTGACAGGATCGGCGGTGTGGTGGATTACCCCGTAGGAGCTGATCATGTCAAAGCTTCCCTCCGGCCAGGTGGAGGGATCCATGAGATCCCCATAATGCACCGAGCAGTTGCGCAGGCCGTGGTACTTGATCCGCTTCTGGGCAATTTCCAGAGCTGGGCGGCTGAGGTCGATCCCTACCACGGCGCCATATCCGGGGTTGCTGGCGGCGATGACGTGCATCTCCCAACCAGTGCCGCAGCCGGCCACCAAAAACCTGGCCCCAGTGGGCTCTTGCAAGGTGCGGGTGCGGGCGTATTGGGCCAAGGTATAGCTGCCCAGGCTGGAAAAGCCCTCAAAGGGCTGGTCGTAGGGAACAGGGGGATAGGGGAAGGTTTCGTACTGGGCTTGCACTGCCCGTGTAATTTCGGCTTCCGTAACCAAGAGGACTTCCTCCTGCGTACTTCCCTCCCAATCCTATGGCTTTCTCAAGGGCTGGAGGGGAAACCTGCTGGCTAGGCCACTGCCAAGCTGTGGGCAGCTCGCCGGTAAGCTTCTTCCAGCGTCTCTGCCAGGGTGGGGTGAACATGCACCAGGCGAGCCAGTTCTTGCACCGTGGCGCGGCGGGCAATGGCCTGGGCCGCCTCGTGGATGAGATCCGCTGCGTGGGGACCAAAGATGTGGGATCCCAGCAAAAGCCCCGTCTCCTTGTCGAAGACCAGCTTCACCATGCCCTCAGTCTCGCCAGAGGCAATGGCCTTGGAGTTGCCGCCAAAGTAGGTGCGCACCGTGCCCACGCTATAGCCCTCGGCTTTGGCTTGGGGCTCGGTTAGCCCCACAAAGCCCATCTCAGGGTGGGTGAACACTGCTGCCGGGATGCTCAGGTAATCCATGTAAGCAGGGCGGCCACAGATGTTTTCCACCGCCACCCTCCCCTGGGCTGCTGCCGCGTGGGCCAACATCATCTTGCCCGTCACGTCGCCAATGGCCCACAGGTGAGGCAACTCCGTGGCCATGCGGCTATCCACCGGCACAAAGCCGCGCTTGTCTAACTCCACCCCTAGCTCTGCTAGGCCCAGTTCCTCTGAGACCGGGATCCGCCCAGCGGCCACCAGACAACCATCCACCTGCAGCGTCTCGCCGTTGGAGAGGTGAATCGTTACTGGCTGGCCAGGGATCACCTGCTTGGCCGTGATCCCCACGTAGGTCTGGATTTGCCTGGGCTTAATCAGCACCCGCTGGGCCAGGCGGGCAATGTCGGGGTCAAAGGCTGGCATCAGCGTCTCCAGGGCTTCGATGAGGATCACCTGGGATCCCAGCGCCGTGTAGACGTCGGCAAACTCCTGGCCAATGTAGCCGCTGCCGATGATGGCCAGCCGCTCTGGGATCCACTCCAGCCGTACCGCCTCGTCGCTGGTAAACACCGTGCGGCCATCCACCTGGATCCCCGGCGGCACGAGGGGTCGAGAACCCGTAGCCAAGATAATGTCCCGCGCTGTGTAGGTCTGGGATCCTCCTTCCCCCTGCACTTCGACCGTTTGCAGCCCTGCCAGCCTGCCTCGTCCCCGCAGGATCGTTACCCCCAGCTTTTCCAGCGAGCGGGTCATGTCGGCGCGGAGCTTCTCCACCACCTGGGCAGCGTGGGCGGCAATCGCCTCCCGGTCAGCCTGGACGGATCCCACCTGCAGCCCTAGCTGGGAGCTGTTTCGCAGTTCCCGCAGGCGTCCTGAGGCGGCCAGCAGCGCCTTGGAGGGGATGCAGCCGCGATTGATGCAGGTGCCGCCCATTTCGGCGCACTCGACGATGGCGGTTTTTAGGCCGGACTCGACGGCATGCAACGCCGCGCCGTGGCCGCCAACGCCAGCACCGATGATGATCAAGTCAAAGTCAAAGCTCATGGCGAGACTTGGATAACCGGTGCCTCATTTTCTCATCTTGTTGGCCTTCCTAGGAACCGGCTAAGAGGATCTAGCATAGGGTGGCTTGCCCCCTTGACCAGAGGCTGGCCGGATGGAGCTGCAAGCTTTGATTTTCGACGTGGATGGCACGCTGGCAGATACAGAGCGGGATGGGCACCGCGTGGCCTTTAACGCGGCCTTTGCTGAGGCAGAGTTGGACTGGCACTGGTCGGTGGAGCTCTACGGCCAGCTCCTGGCTATCACAGGCGGCAAAGAGCGCATTCGCCACTTCATCGAGACCTGCCAGCCGCCACTGCCTGCCGAGGAAGACCTGACGGCCCTGATAGCCCGGCTGCACCAGGCTAAAACTCGCCACTACACAGCTTTGTTGGCCCAAGGGGGGATCCCTCTACGCCCCGGCGTCAAGCGCCTCTTGCAGGAAGCCAGGGCCGCCGGGATCCGTCTGGCCATCGCCACCACCACCACGCCGGAAAACGTGACGGCCCTCTTGGAGCAGACCCTGCCGGAGAGCCTGGGCTGGTTTGAAGTGATCGCTGCCGGCGATATTGTCCCCGCCAAAAAGCCCGCCCCCGACATCTACTTCTACACCCTGGAACAGATGGGGCTGCCCCCCCAGGCCTGCCTGGCCTTTGAAGACTCGGAGAATGGGCTGCGCTCTGCCCAACAAGCGGGGGTCCCCACTGTGGTGACGGTAAACGACTATACCCGGGATCAGGATTTTTCCGGGGCAGCTTTGGTGTTGGATCACCTGGGGGAGCCTGAGGATCCGTTTCGGGTGTTGGCGGGAACGGTGGGATCCCACAGTTACTTCAGCCTGGAGCTGGCCCGCCAGGTTCACGCCCAAGCCATCCACTCTGAGGTAGAAAACTGATGCCGGAGGTGGGGAGCGAAGACCTGCAGCGGCGCCTAGAGGCTCATCTGCGCCAGGTAGCCCAGCCCCGCGATCCCGACTGGTCGCCTTTGGGCCACCGGCAGGTGGAGCAGTATATCCAAAAACAGCTTTCCGAGTGCGGCCCGGTGGAGCCTTTCCCCTTTGAGGCCAACGGCCGCCAGCACTGCAACTGGATCTTGAAGTTGCCCGGATCCCGCCCGGGTCGGCCGCCTATCCTGGTGGGAGCCCACTTTGACGCCGCTCCGGCAACCCCTGGAGCCGACGACAACGCCAGCGGCGTGGCGGTACTGCTGGAATTGGCCCGCCATTTTGCTGCTGACCCTGCCCCTTCTCCTCTGTGGCTGGTGGCCTTCGACCTGGAAGAGCGGGGAATGGTGGGCAGCACAGCCTACGCCCGCTTTCTCAGACAACAGCGCCAGCCCCTGCGGCTAATGCTGTCGTTGGAGATGCTGGGCTACCGGGATCCCGCCCCCGGATCCCAACGCTACCCCGCTGGCCTTGAGAAGCTCTACCCCAACCGGGGAGATTACATCGGTCTCATCGGCAACTGGCCCACCTGGGGGGATCTGCTCAAGCTGCAGCGTGATTTTCAAAAAGCGGGGATCCCTTGTTGCTGGCTGCTGGCCGGGCAGCGAGGCTTGATCCTACCTGCCACTCGCCTGAGCGACCACTCCCCCTTTTGGGATGCGGGCTACGCCGCCGTTATGGTTACCGACACCGCCTTCTTGCGCAACCCCCACTACCACAAGCCAAGCGACACCCTCGAAACCCTAGATCAAGACTTCCTGACGGGGGTCTGCCAGGGCTTGATGGCCGGGATCTGCTTGCTATAGCTCCTCCAAACCCCCCAGTCATTCCGGCAGCAAGTAGCGTGCGTTGAATCCCAACTCCCCTCTCCTGGAAGGAGGCTGGGGGTAAGGGTAGAGTTGGCATCCTCAGTACGGAGATTTCTCCAGGGGGTTCGCGATTCTGCGACTGGATCCTTTGTTGAAGAGGGGAGACAATAGACGAGAGTAGTAGCAGGGAAAAGGTTAAAAAACCTGCCTTGGCACTGTAAAACTCAGCAGGAGATTGCGTATGAGCGCTTTTGCCCAAGCTCCCAAAAAGTGTGTTTCCGCCACCTTCAAAGAAGAGGGCAAGGTGCGAGAGTGTATCCAGCGGCTTTTGAACCGTGGCATTCCCAACGATCGCATCTCCATTATTGGCCGCAACTTTCAAACCGAAGCCAAAATTACCGGGTTTATCACCCGCAAAGAGGTGGTTCTGGACGGTCTGACCAATGGGGCCATCTATGGATCCCTGTTCGGATCCCTGCTGGGGCTGCTCACTGGCGTGGGGGTGCTGTTCATTCCCTTTTTGGGGGCAGTGGTGGCCGCTGGGCCTCTGGGAGCCGCTTTGTTGGGGGCAACGGGCGGCGCTTTGTACGGAGCACTGGGAGCGGGCCTGGGATCCGCCCTGATTGCCTTGGGTATGCCGCAGGAGAAAGCCGCCATCTACCAAACCCGGGTACAGGCGGGCGAGTTCTTGTTGGTGGTGCAAGTACCGGAAGAGAAGTCGGGCGAAATTTACTTGCTGCTGCAGAGTGCTGGCGGAGAGGAAGTTTCCATTGCCGACTTGAACTTGCCCGGTGAGCCAGAGGGAGACTTAACCCCAGAGAGCATCTCGCCGGAAATCCGCGCTGACCTCTCGGAAGAAGCGCAGCAAACCTTTGTGGAAGCCTACAACCAAGCCAAACAAGAGGGCAATAACTCCACCCATGCACTCCTCAAAGCTTGGGAAAAGGTCAAGCAAATTTTCACACGAGATGAGAAAGGGATCTTCTCCAAACGCAAGCCCTAGCCCAAAAAGTTTCCGAAGTAGCAAGAGCACAGTAAAGCGCCATCTCGCCGCTCTGCCTGTACGTGTTCTGGGTCTGCTCCAATTTCTTAGCTGCAACCTTATATCCTGAGAATAGCCCGAAAAACTCTAACCTAACCTTGCAGGGGTGAGCCTATGGCTGCGAGTGACTTCAAGGATTACTACAAGATCCTGGGCGTCAGCAGAGATGCCTCTGCCGAGGAAATCAAGCGCGCCTATCGCAAGCTGGCTCGCCAGTATCACCCCGACGTGAACCCCGGCAACAAAGCAGCCGAGGAGCGCTTCAAGGAAATCAACGAAGCCTACGAGGTGCTCTCCGATCCAGACAAGCGGCGGCGCTACGACCAGTTTGGCCAGTACTGGCAGCGGGTGGGTGCCGGCTCTGCGGCTGGAATGCCCGGCATGGAGGGCTTCGCCCAGTACACCAGCTTCGAGGAGTTTATCAACGAGCTGTTGGGCCGCATGGGATCCCGCCGCGGCGGCTTTCAGGGCTTCACCACCGGGTTTGGGCCGTTCGTCTCGGTGGATCTGCCGGGGCAGGATGTGGAGGGCACCCTGGGCCTCACCTGGGCAGAAGCTTTCCACGGCACCCAAAAGCGGCTAAGCGTGGACGGCGAAACCCTCACCATCCGCATCCCCCCCGGCGCCAAACCGGGCAGCCGCCTCCGCGTCAAGGGCAAGGGTCAATATAGCCCCTTTGGCGGCCCAAGAGGAGATCTCTACCTCACCCTGGAGCTGCCCCCCCACCCCTTCTTCCGCTTCGAGGGCGACAACCTGGTTTGCGAGCTGCCCATCACCCCTGACGAGGCGGTTTTAGGCGGCACGGCGGAAGTGCCCACCCCCACGGGTCGCGTGCAACTGAGGATCCCTGCCGGGGTAGACAGTGGCCAAACCCTGCGGCTGCGCGGCCAAGGTTGGCGGGATCCCCAAGGCCAGCGAAGTGACCTGCTGGTGCGGCTGAAGGTCGTCACGCCCAAATCCCTTTCCCCAACTGAGCGGGATCTCTACGAAAAACTGCGGCAAAATCGAAGCTGGGATCCCCGCGCCCGGCTGCAGGAGGTGAGTCTATGAGCCTGGCCATTGTGCGGGTGGAGGAGCGGCTCTATACCTTCGAGCAGGCAAGTGAAGTAGCCGGGATCCCTCCTCACCTGCTGGAGTGGTTGCTCGGGCAAGGCCTGGTGGAAGCCGAAAGCTGCTACCTCAACCCCCAGCAACTGCGGCGCTTAATCCAGATGACCCGCCTGCATCGCGACTTGGGCCTTAACTGGGTCGGGGCGGCCATGGTTTTGGACATGGCCCAGGAAATTGCCCGCCTTAGGGCGCAGCTACACTACTACCGTGGAGGCTAAGCAGCCCAAGGCTTTAGCCCCCTTGAACCCCGCTGCTTGTCAACTTCAGGAGAACTTCTGTATGGAACAAATCGTCCGACGCAGCCAAGTGGTGGGCCTGCTGGCCATAGATGGCAGCACTGCCACAGCCCTGGGCACTGTAGAAGAAGTCTGGGTTGACCCAACAGGGCGGGTATGCTACTTCACCAGCCAGCAGGGGTACACCCCCCTGGAGCAGATTTCTCTCATCGGGCCAGACGCGCTGCTGACCTACTCTACCGTTTTTGATACCCCCCTAACCCCCATCAGCTCTCTTTACCGTCGCACAGTGCGCATTGGGAATCGAGAGGTCGGCTGGATTGAGGATTTTCTCTTTGACTGGGAGACTGGAGCGATTGCCGCTTATATTCTGGGTGGCAGCATTGCCGAGCCTTGGGGGGGGCGCGCCGTTCTCCTGCCTGAGGACGTAGAGGCCATCGACGTGGACGCGGTGGTAGTCAAGGAAGATGCTCCCCAGCGACTCCAATCGGAGGCCGAGGGCCTAAAGAACTTTTGGAGCGAAAAGTCTCGCCAAGTCAAGCAGCTCATCCAGCGCATGGGGGATCGCCTCAAAGCCCTAGTCAGCCCGCAGGATCCGCCCGAGGTAGTGCGCGTCAAGGTCAAGCAAGTGCGGGACGAGCTAGCCAAAGGGGGCAAGTTCGACCTTTCCCTGCTGGATGAGGCGGCAGAGTTCCTACAGCAGAAATGGGAAAGCTGGCAGCAGCGCCTTAAACGGGCTGCCCAGCGCATGCAAGCTGCCCTCCAGGCCGCTTGGGAAAAGCTGACCGAATGAAGCTGACAGGAAGCAAGTTTTTCCGCTAGAATTATAAGTCGCTGTCAATGCTCGGATCAGGTTTTAAGACCCGCAGGGGCACCTGTACGGCAAGGAAAAGGCATGACCTACGCGATTGTGGAAACCAGTGGCAAGCAGCTTTGGGTAGAGGCGGGGCGCTTTTACGACATCGATCACCTGCCTGACACAGAGGAAAACAGCTCTTTGGCCCTCTCCCAGGTCTTGTTGATCAACCACGAGGGACAAGTAACCCTAGGGCGTCCCTACATTCCCGAGGCGGTGGTGAGGGCGCGGGTTTTGCAGCACCGCCGAGGCAACAAAATCATCGTCTACAAGATGAGGCCGAAGAAGGGAACCCGCAGGAAAAGAGGCCATCGTCAGCTCTTGACCCGTGTGCTCATTGAGTCCATCGAACTAAACGGGACGCCACTAGCCACAGCCCCAGCAACTTCGCAGCCTGCTCCAGAGCCAGGGATCCCTGCGGCGGAGAACTAGAAGTTTTCAGCGGCAACACAGGTGCATAGGAGGCGCTATGGCTCATAAAAAAGGAACGGGCAGCACCCGCAACGGCCGTGACTCCAATTCCAAGCGGTTGGGTGTGAAGTGCTTTGGCGGCGAGCTGGTTCATCCCGGCTATATCCTGGTCAGGCAACGGGGCACCAAGTTCCACCCAGGGGTGAACGTGCGCATTGGTAGAGATGACACCTTGTTTGCGGTAGCTACAGGCATTGTTACCTTTGAGCGCTACGGCAAACGGCGGCAGAAGGTGAGCGTTTACCCCGTGGCTGCGCAATAGGCAGCGATTTTTCCAAGCAACCTGTCCCCCAGCCTGCTCTTGTGCAGGGGAAGGGATCCCAGTTTGGCCCAGTGCCCAATGTGGAGAGTGCCTGTGAGATCGAGGGGGGTGCGGGCGCATTTGTTTCGTTGGGTGGGGTTGCTGCACCTCATTGCCGGGGTGGCCTATCTTTACTGGCGGATTACCGAGGGGCTGACAGGTCTGGGATCCCTTTTGTTTTGGGGTGCGGAGGCCTATGTCTGGCTGGCAGCAGTGGGGTTTACCCTTAGCCGCTACGCCCAGGTGCCGAGCGAGACCCTTCCCTCTCCCGAGGTTCTGCAGCCGGCGTTTTCTCAGCTGCCGCGGGTGGACGTGCTGGTCATACGTCAGCGGGATTCTCTGGAGGCCACTCGGCAGACGGTGCTCTCAGCCCTACGCTTGGATTACCCCTGGGAGCGGCTATTTGTCCACATTGTGGATCGGGTTGAAGACAGGGAAATGGCCAAGGTGGCGCAGGCCATTCCCTGCGAGTACTGGCCTTGCCCCAGCCCCACGACCGATCCTCTAGCCTACCTACTGAGATCCGGCCATCTGCAAGGAGAGTACCTGCTGCTACTGCAGCCAGGCCATTTTGTCGAGCCGGACTTTTTGTGGCAGACTTTGCCTCTGTTTTACGACTTTCCAGAGCGGGCCCCCATCGCCAACTCAACCGGCTTTGTCCAGGCCATGCTGCGCACCCTAGGTCGGCCCCAGGCCGTTCACCCCCTGCAGCAACTGCTGGCGGTGGGATCCCACGGCTACCAGGCAGCGCCGCTATTGGGATCCGGCTGTCTCATTCGGCGGGCGGCCCTGGAGGGGATCCCGCACATCGACATTCGCCGTCCTGTGCAGTTGGGGTGTCAGATGCACTGTCGCGGCTGGCAGTCCTACCTGGCTCGCCAAGCCCAGGTCACCGGCGCTTTGTTACCCTTGCGCAACCGCCGCGTGGCTCTGCTGGCCATTTTTTCGGCCTTGCGGGAAAATCCCTTCTGGGGCAAGCCGACCACCCAGCAGCAGCGCTTTCAGTACCTGTGGCTGGCCCTCTGGGCCGCTGGAGGGGCGGCGGAGCTAGCCTATTTGGCGGTGCCGATCCTCTTCCTCTGGACGGGCTGGATGCCAGTGCCGGCCTTTGACAGGGTTTTTTTTGCCTGGTTTCTGCCCTATGCCCTGCTGGGGCGGCTCAGCTGGCTGTTGGCCTTTCCTCCCTCTCGGTGGGGGGCTGCGTGGCAGTCAGAACGCCAGACAGGTAGCCAGTTTTTCCAGTCCATCCAGGCGTTGGTGCAGGCAATGCGGGGGGTGCCTCCCTATCCCGAGCAGCCATCCCAACTCTCTCTTGGCCCGCAGGCCTTGGCCATTGCGTTGACCCTAGCAGCAATGGGGGTAGGATCCCTGCGCTTTGCTGGCAACTGGGATCCAACCTGGCTAGAGCTGCTGTTTGGCCTGGTCTGGGCCTTCTACAACCTGATGATCCTGACGGTGCGCCCGGACGACCACGATTTTGCCGGCTTTGCCTTGGGTAGCCGCAACCCGGCGCCAGCAGAGATCTCAGATGCACTCCCCAACTCCTAAAGTGGAAGCTCTTAGCTGGCTGGAGGCAGGCAGAGGCCAAAAGCTATGCTGGAACTGGAGAAGCAATAGCGCTATCGATAGGGCGAAGTGCCAGAGACTGCCTCCATGGACGGATGGAGAGCAGAGGTCTCCACCTAAGCTCTCCGTGGGTTTGGCAAAGCTTGAGCGTGCTCTTCTAAAAGACAACCGAAGACAACGCACCTGTGGAGTCAAAGAGACCTCCCCTTCGACTATTCCCCCTAGGCACAGATCCCCGCCGGCAGGGCTGTGCCTACTGGCTGGAGATGGGATCCTACCGTTTGCTTCTCGATTGTGGCTTGCCTGCTCCCGCTCTCCTCAAAGCCTTGCCAGGGATCCCCGATGCTGTTATCTGCAGCCATGCCCACTTTGACCATGTGCAGGGGCTACCTGGCTTTTATCGCCGCTACCCACAGGTGCCCATTTACGCCACCCCGGTGACGGCTCATTTGGCCAGCGGCCTCTGGGAGCGCGGCATCTGGCCAGACTACGACCGGGAGATTCGCTTTCCTCCTTTTCGGGCGCTGCCTTTTGGCCAGGCGCGGGAGATCTTGCCTCACTTGATGCTCACCTTCTTTACCGCCGGGCACCTGCCGGGGGCAGCGGCAACCCTGTTGCAAAATACCCGGACTACTCCAGCTCAAACCTGCCTGTACACTGGCGACTGCTCCCTGGCCTCAACTCGCTTTGCCCCTGGCTTGGATCTGAGCGCCTTGCGCCATTGGCAGCCGGATGTGCTGCTCATCGAGGCCTCCCTGGGCTCTACTCGCCATCCACCCCGTCGCCATCTGGAAAACCGCCTGGTGGAGCGCCTGCTTGGCGCCTTGGCTGCAGGCCAGACGGTGCTGTTCCCGCTGCCAGTGCTGGGGTTGGGCCAGGAGTTGATTTTCCTCCTCAAAGCTCACCACCGCTTTACCCAAGCTTCCCAGGAGCTGACGGTGTGGGTGGCGCCAGGCCTAGCTGCAGGCTGCGATCTCTACGAACGCTTGCTCCCCTACCTGCCGGAGCCCGTGCGCAATTTTGCCACCTACCAGCCCTTGTTCTGGGAAGACCGCCTGCAGCCGCGGGTGCAGCCCCTTACAGCGGTGGATCCCTTGCCCCAGGGCCTGTTGCTGTGCGACGCCGATGCCGATCCGGAGGCCTGGGAGCCCATCTGGTTACGCCTGTTGGCCCAACCGCAGCGCTCCTGCCTGCTGCTGCGGCTGCCGGAAGTGGAGCTAGCTACGCCGTTGGAGCAGTGGCCAGCGCCGCTGCGCTCCCGCATTGAAGTGGAGTGGTTGGCCTGGCACAGCCACAACGATGTTGGGCATCTTGCCCAGATCGTCCACACCTTTCGCCCCCAACATGTGGTTTTGGTGCACGCCAGCCCCCAGCAAGCGCAGGAGCTGGCGGATCTGCCCGAGCTGTGCAACCGTTACCATGTCCACTGCCCCCGGCCTGGCCATTGGCTGGAGCTGGTCGACAGCCGTCTGCAAACCTTGGTCAAACCGTCCGAGTTCCTCAGGGATCCCGGCGTGCGCTACGAGGGGGAGGTGGAGGAGATCTGGCAGGAACAGGGCTCGCCTCGCTCCTTGGCCGGGGTTCAGGTGCGCCTACCCCCCCAGATTACCGAGGATCCTCGCTGGGCCGCCTGGGCTGAGACCGGCTTGGTGGAGGCTCGCTGGCAGGGATCCGAACTGGTGCTGCGCGGCCTTTCGCCGCGAGAGCTGATCCGGCCGGCGGAGGTTGCCCCCTCCTCTGGCCTTGTGCTGCGCCCCAAGCCCGTCCCTATCTTCGCTGCCGGGGGCATGAGGTGCCAGAGCTGCCGCTTTGCCCGCCAGAGCTTGTCCGCCCACACCCAAGTTCTTCGCTGCGATCAAGAGCGCTCCCCCCTCTACCGCCTCCAGGTAGATCCCCAGGGGAGCTGCCCCTATCACCAACCGCGGGAGATCTGCTCTTCCGGCTAGTGCCCAGGGCAGTCGCCGCCCAAAAGCCGGCTAGAATGGGGCCAGTTGCGGTGTCAACCATGCTCGAGCAACAACCCTGGGCAGATCGTCGCCAGGGGGCGGTTGGATCCCTGGAGCGTCCCGCC
Source organism: Synechococcus sp. F70.1 (assembly GCF_047502745.1). Lineage (NCBI taxonomy): Bacteria > Bacillati > Cyanobacteriota > Cyanophyceae > Synechococcales > Synechococcaceae > Synechococcus > Synechococcus sp. F70.1. The sequence goes on along the minus strand of NZ_JANSJL010000116.1, from coordinate 3,840 downwards.
GAGACCCTGGCCCCAACCCGCCTGCCCTTGGTGCAAATGGTGGGGGTTAACAAAGTCTACCCGCTGCTAGAGGGCAGTTTCCAGGCTCTCTACGACATCAACCTGACAATCTGGCCGGGAGAGTATTGCGCCATCATGGGACCCTCGGGCTCCGGCAAGTCCACCCTGATGAACCTCATGGGCTGCTTGGATCGGCCTAGCTCGGGGCGCTACTGGCTAGACGGCGTGGAAGTCTCTGCCCTGCCGGATGGGGAGCTGGCCCGGATTCGCAACCAAAAAATTGGCTTTGTCTTCCAGCAGTTTCACCTCCTGCCCGTCTTAACCGCCCTGGAGAACGTGATGCTGCCCCTGGCCTATGCCGGGATCCCCGAGTCAGAACAGCGCCGGCGAGCTAAACAGGCTCTAGAACAAGTGGGCTTGGGAAGTAAACTCCACCAGCGCCCAGCCCAGCTCTCTGGCGGCCAGCAGCAGAGGGTGGCGATTGCCCGCGCCATTGTTAACCGGCCACAACTGCTTTTGGCCGATGAGCCGACTGGCGCCCTGGACAGGCGCACCGCCCAGGAAGTGCTCAGCCTTTTTGCCGAGCTCCACAGCCAGGGCATTACTCTCGTCGTAGTTACCCATGACCTAGAGGTGGCGCGGGCCGCCCAGCGCCTCATCCACGTTGCCGATGGACATTTGCTGCCCTAGACCTGGACCTGCCTGAACAATTGGGCTCTTGAGGACTGGCCGGCTTCCTCCTCTCTAGGACTAGCTAGCTTGCGCTAGTCTAAACACAATCCCCTGAGCCTCTAGCAAACTTATGGGACTCATTGAAGATATCAGCCGGTTTTTGGAAACCCGCCTAGAGGAATTCCTCAGAGCCCATCCGGAGATTGAGCTGCAGCTCCTTGCCGAGGAATTGCGCCAGCAAGAAGAAGAAACTCGGCAGCTGCTCCAGGAAAGCCTTGCCCAGCGGCAAGCTCTCCAGCGCAGCATTCTCCAGTTGGCAGAGGAAATCAAGACCTGGCACTTTCGCATCGAAAAGGCCGAACGGGCCAACCGCCCGGATCTGGCTGAGGGAGCGCGCCGACGGGAAGCCGAGCTTTTGGAGCAAGGGAGCCGGTTATTCAACCAAGGGAAGGCTCTGGAGGAGAGAATCCGGCAACTGGAAGCTCTGCTGCCGCAAATTGCCCAGCGCCGCCAAGAGGTGCGCACCAAGCTGCAAGAAGTCAAAGCCGCCCAAACCCAGAAGGCCAGCGAGCCGGATCGGAAGTTCAACCCCTGGGGCAGTCTGTTTGAGGATAAGTTGGAGGAGGAATTTCGGCGGCTGGAGATGCAGCTCGAAGTGGAAAAAGAATTGGACACCATAAGAAAGAAGGTGCAGGAACAGCGGCGGCAATAACGGCTTCCTCGTGAAAAACTCTTTCTTATAGCCCCGGTGATGCTGTCTTTGAAACAAGTTCCTTCCCCCAAGAGCGGCCCAAGAGTGGTACGCTATTGCGCATGAAAGAGTTCTATCTAAATCACCCCACATTTGGTCTGCTCTACGGCCTGTGTCAGGTTAACGAAGGGGAGGCCATCTTCACCACCCTTTATGCCCAAAGGCTGTTTTTTCGGGTCTACTTCAAGCCCCCCGCTGACGACGACCCCTCTGCTGTGGAAGAATTGGTCTTTGACCCGATTAGCCGCAACGAAGCCCGCCAAGTTCTCGAAGAGCAGATGCGCTTGCTGCGCCGCGCCAACCGCAAAGACGAGCTGGAACATCTGCAGTTGGTTTACAAACGCACCTTTTCCTAAGCCGCTCTAGAATTGCGACAGAAAGCGCAGGTCGCTGCTGTAGAACAGCCGGATATCCTGAACGCCGTGCAGGAGCATGGCCACCCGCTCGACACCGATCCCTGCCGCAAAGCCGGTGTAGCGCTCTGGGTCATAGCCAACTGCCTGAAACACATTGGGATCCACCATGCCGCAGCCGAAAATCTCCAGCCACTTGGAGCCAAAGCGTACGTCCATTTCAGCCGAGGGCTCCGTGAAGGGAAAGTAGCTAGGCCGAAAGCGGGTTTCCTGCTGGCCTAACAGGCGAGTCACGAACTCCTTGAGGGTGCCCTTGAGGTCAGTGAAGGTAAGGTTTTCCCCTACTGCCAAGATTTCCACCTGGTGAAACACGGCCGAGTGGGTGGCATCGACCTTGTCGCGGCGCATCACCCGTCCCGCGTGGACAATGCGCAGAGGCGGCTGGTGTTGCTCCATGTAGCGCACCTGCACCGAAGAAGTTTGGGTGCGCATCAGATAGCCCTTTTCTAGATAGAGGGTATCCTGCATGTCCCGCGCCGGGTGGTCGGCAGGGGTGTTGAGGGCTTCGAAGTTGTAGTACTCCGTCTCGATCTCCGGGCCATGGACTACCGTATAGCCCATTCCCACAAAGATGTCGAGCATGCGGTCAATGGTGGCCTGCAGCGGGTGAACCCGGCCCAGCGGCCGGCGCGGCCCCGGCATAGTGACATCCAAACGCTCTGCTTCTAGGCGGGCTTGGAGCTTGGCTTCAGCTAGGGTCCGTTTGCGCTCCTCCAGGCTGGATTGCAGGGCCTCTTTGAAGCTGTTGGCCAAAGCTCCGATAGCTGGCCTTGCTTCCGGCGGCAGCTTCCCCATTCCCCCCAAGATCTTGGAGAGCTTTCCCTTCTTGCCCAGGTAGTCGATGCGGATTTGCTCCAGGGCGTCTAGCTCGGCAGCCTGGGCCACTTGGGCAAGTGCTTCTTCCTGAAGGGTGAGCAGCTGTTGGCGCAGGATGTCCTGTTCCTCTTGCATGGAGTCGGTTATTCCCCCACTTGTGGTAGCCCAGCCAGGCAGCTAGGAAGGAGGATCCCTGCTGTGGGCTAGGTCACTTCTTCAACCGTATCATTTTTGCCTGCAGCGCCTCCTACTGCAGCAGCTCCCTCTGCCAATCGACAACTTTGCGAAAGCGAAAAGGGCCTGCCAATGCCCCCCACACCTGGCGGTGGGTAACTGGATCCATGCCTCGGTCGTGGCTGCAGAACTCGCTTTCGCTCAACTGCAGCGTGGTCTGCAAATAGGTGGTTTGGCCGTTGCGCACTACCCAACAGCGACACCCCGGCTCTGTGGTGCCGACAAACTGGGATCCCTGCCTCTTCACATGCACATCACACCCCGGCAGGTAGGCCAGATCCGCAGGGCTCAATTGGCTGAGCTGCCCGGCTCTTTCGCGGGCACAGCCCCGCCACCGCTGGGGCTCCAGAGGACGGTAGTTGCGAATCACGATCCCGTCCCCTACTTGGGTAAGCTCCACCACCGCCTGACGATAGGGCTCCTCCAGATGGCCGCTGTAGGCCTGCTCCACATAAAAGCCGATCCCTGCCAACACACCGGCTGGCAAGGGGCGATAAGCCACCCGGATGGAGGCAAAAAAAGGCGGGTTCTCCCAGGCTTGCTCTTGGTTGCTGAAGTCTCCCGCTAGCCACCGCGCCATTTGCAGCAGCTCGGGAGAGAAGGTGGGCTGCAACTGGATCGCCATAGCCTCAAGGCCAGAGTAGGGGCCACTACATGGCTAAGTCTGGGGTTTTCCGGGCCGCGTTTTCCCGGTGAAAGCCTGCTCAGATTTTCTCTCAGCTTTGCCTTGCCTAGGAGACTGGCGCAAGTATTAAATTATGTGTACTTTATGAGAAGGTTTACTTGGATACAGAAGGGGGCCTCTTGACTTGACTGCAAAGCCATGAGCAAGGCTGTCGTTGTTCCTGATATGGTAAACTCATGTAAAGTAGCATTGTTTTTTGTAAAAACCAAGGCCTCAAAGGATTTGGACAAAAAGGCCAGAGTTGCCCACTAGGAGCAGATCTGGGGCTG